>NZ_DASVSF010000085.1 GCF_036388275.1 Longimicrobium sp. | reverse complement strand
GAGGGACAGGCCACCAAGAGCGCACGGGGTGTCTCGACTTCGCTCGACACGAACGGTTCCACTCTGGGCGGCGCGATGAAGGGTGCGGGCATCCCCGCCAACCGCATCGTGTTCTCGGAGAAGTTCGCGTGTCCCGTGTCGGGCTTCACCATCGCCGAGATCGAGCCGCGCCTGTTCAGCTTCAACGCGCCGCAGGGTGCGTGTCCCGCCTGCGACGGGTTGGGCGAAAAGCTGATCTTCGACGAGGATCTGGTGGTCCCCAACCACAGCCTCAGCATCAAGAAGGGCGCGGTCGTGCCCTGGGCCAAGTCAAACCCGCCATCACCCTATTACATGCAGGTGCTGGGCAGCCTCGCGCGCGAGTTCGGCTTCAGCCTGGAGACGCCGTGGGAGGAACTGCCGGGCGAGGTGAAGCTGATCGTGCTGCACGGCACCGGCGGCAAGCCCGTCACGCTCACCTTCATCGACGGCCGCAAGAGCTATGACGTGAAGAAGCCGTTCGAGGGCGTGATCGGCAATCTCAACCGCCGCCTGCTCTCGACCGAAAGCGCGTGGATGCGCGAGGAGCTGTCGAAATACCAATCCGCCGCGGCCTGCGAAGTCTGCCGCGGCGCCCGCCTCAAGCCCGAGGCACTGGCAGTGAAGATCGCGGGCGAGGACATCAGCCACGCGACGCATCTGTCGGTGGTCGACGCGCTCGCCTGGTTCGAGGCGATGCCCGCGACGCTCAACACGCAACAGACCGCGATCGCCGAGCGCATCCTGAAGGAAATCCTGGAACGGCTCGGCTTCCTCAACAATGTCGGGCTCGACTACCTCAACCTCGACCGCACGTCCGGCACGCTGTCGGGCGGCGAGAGCCAGCGCATCCGCCTCGCCTCGCAGATCGGCTCGGGCCTGTCCGGCGTCCTCTACGTGCTCGACGAGCCCTCCATCGGGCTGCACCAGCGCGACAACGACATGCTGCTCAAGACGCTGCGGCGGCTGCGCGACCTCGGCAACACCGTGCTGGTGGTGGAGCATGACGAGGATGCCATCCGCGCCGCCGACCACCTGGTGGATATCGGCCCGGCGGCAGGCAATGGCGGCGGCCGGGTGGTGGCGCAGGGCACGCCGGAGCAGGTCGCGGCATCGGCCGAGTCGCTCACCGGCCGCTACCTGTCGCACGTGCTGCGCATCGCCGTCCCGGAGCGCCACCCGCCCCCGGAGCCGGACGACTGGCTGCGCATCTTCAATGCCCGCGGCAACAACCTGAAGGGCGTCAACCTCGAGGTGCCGATCGGCCTCATGACCTGCGTGACCGGCGTGTCCGGCTCGGGCAAGTCGACGCTCGTCAACGACACGCTCTACGCCGCCGTCGCCAAGCGCCTCTACAACAGCCATGCCGAGCCGGAGGCGCACGACGCGATCGAGGGCATCGAGGCGTTCGACAAGGTGATCGCCGTCGACCAGTCGCCGATCGGCCGCACGCCGCGCTCGAACCCGGCCACCTATACCGGCCTGTTCACGCCCATCCGCGAGCTGTTCGCCGAGGTGCCGGCGGCGCGCGAGCGCGGCTACGGCCCCGGCCGCTTCAGCTTCAACGTCGCCGGCGGCCGCTGCGAGGCGTGCCAGGGCGACGGCGTGCTCAAGGTCGAGATGCACTTCCTGCCCGACGTCTACGTGCCCTGCGACGTCTGCGGCGGCAGCCGCTACAACCGGGAGACGCTGGAAGTCCACTACAAGGGCAGGAACATCGCCGAGGTGCTGCACATGACGGTGGACGCGGCCTTCCATTTCTTCCAGGCCGTGCCGATGATCGCGCGCAAGCTGCAGACGCTGCTCGACGTCGGCCTCGGCTACATCCGGCTGGGCCAGAGCGCGACCACGCTGTCGGGCGGCGAGGCACAGCGGGTCAAGCTCTCGCAGGAACTGTCCAAGCGCGACACCGGCCGCACGCTCTACATCCTGGACGAGCCGACCACGGGCCTGCACTTTCACGACATCGCCCTGCTGCTGAAGGTGATCCACGCGCTGCGCGACCACGGCAACACGGTGGTGGTGATCGAGCACAACCTGGACGTCATCAAGACGGCCGACTGGATCATCGACCTGGGGCCGGAGGGCGGGCCCAAGGGCGGCGATGTGGTGGCTGCCGGCACGCCGGAAGAGGTGGCGATGAACCCGCGCTCGCACACCGGGCGCTTCCTGCGGGCCATCCTGCCCGGCGTGGCGCCCGCCGTCACCCCCGCCGCCCCGGCGCAGCCCGCCGGCAAGAAGCGCGGCCGGCCACGAAAAGCCGAAACGGCCTGACGAGTGCAGTCCCGAGGCGCGGCCCAAATGGTCCGCGCCTTCTTTCATTCCTGCCTGCCGGACCACGATCCTTGACCGCCGCGACTGCCGCTCGTATCGTTGCACATTGCATTTCAGGACGAAAGCAACGATCGCCAATGCCGCCATCCAATCCCTACCCGGCATCGCGCCTGGGATGCCTCATCCTTACATCGGCGCTCGCGTCCTTCTCAGCGTCGTGTGCCCGGGCACAGGGTGAATCGGACGGATCGTTCCCCGGCCTGGAGAAGCGGCGGGCGGCCGCATGGCCCGTGTCGGAGGTGGCGCGGGTCGAGTCCGACACGCTGTTTTCGGCCATAACGGGCATCGACGTGGACTCACGCGGGCGCGTGTACGTCGCGGACTGGTTCGCGGCTCGCGTCACGGTGCTGGATGCGGAGGGGCGCATCCTGCGCACGCTGGGGCGGAAAGGCCTGGGGCCCGGCGAGTTCCGCGGCATCCGCGGTGTGCAGGTCCTTTCCGGCGACAGCGTGCTGGTGTACGATCCCGGCGCCGCGCGGCTGAGTGTGTTTCCACCGGACGCGGAGAAGCCGTCGTACACGGTGAACCTGGGCGCGGCGCTGGGCGGGCCCAAGCCGTTCACCCTTCGCCGGGCAGCGGCCGACGGTGCCTACGTCGCCCTGATCCGGCCGCAGTTCACCCCCGATGCAGCCACGCCACGCCGCGACGAGATCCGCGTGCTGAACGCGGACGGCACACCCCGCGGCGCGGCCTTGCGAAACTTCCCCTCTCAATCCTTTCTGCGCGTAAACCAGCGCGGCGGGGGCTATTCGGTCATGCCCAACCCATTCGGCCGGCAGGCGTTCGTCGCGGCCGGCGCGGACGACCGCATCCACGTCGTCTGGAGCGATTCGCTTGCGGTGGAGACCGTGGACGTTGCCGGGCGCCGTGTTGGCGGTTTCTCCATTCGACATTCTCCCCCGAGGGTAACGGAGGTGGACGTGTCGGATGCCGTGCGGCAGCTGCCCCCGCGAATGGCGGCCATCTTCCGGCCGGTGCTGGCGGACTCGGTGCCTGAACGCTGGCCCGCGGTCCGCGGCCTGGTGGCCGACGACCAGGGCCGGCTCTGGCTGGGCCTGTTCGCCAGCAGTGCCGAACCAGCCGAATGGGCCGCGTTCGATGCGGGCGGCCATTATGAAGGCTCGGTCTTTCTTCCCTCGGACGTCGAGGTGATGGCAGTCCGCGGTGGAAAGCTGTATGGCGTGGCGCCTACAGAGGCCGGGGCGCCGCAGGTGGTCGTGTTGCGTTTGGCCGCTCAGTCCGCCGGCGGGGGCGATTGAGCGTAGCGGCCGCCAGGCCGCAGATCCCGCAAACTTCTGAAGGAGGTTCTCCTGATGCGCGCATTCAGATGTTTTCGTACCGCCGCGGCGCTGGCCGCCGTGCTCGCCGCCGTGCCGGCAAGCGGCCAGCATGTAGACCCCCTGCGCATTTTCGACTTGGCGCTGCAGCTTCCCAACCAGGTGATGGAGGCGAGCGTCCACGAAGGCCAGCCGCTCAAGCTCACGCTGGACGGAACGGATGAATTCGAGCTCATCCCCGTGATGGCGGACGCCGGCCGGGAGGTGACGGTCGCCGTCTACCGCGCCAAGGCGAACGAGCCCGCCACCCGGCGGCTCGTCGAGCGCCTGGCTCTCACGGTCGGAACGCCGGCGGGACTCCGCAGCCACACGGGAATTCGCGTGAATGTCGAGCGCATCCGCCGGGCCAGCGCCCCGGCGCCCGCGCGGCAGGTGGCATTCGTACCCGCGCGCGGCCTGGCCAGGTCCCTTTTGCAGGACAACTATTGCTGTGTCTGCTGCGGCGGCATCTGCGCGTGCGGCTGCGGCGTCGTAATGGACTGTGGTTCGTGCTGCACGGGCCCCTGCTGCCTGACGCAAGTTACGCAAGCCAGCTACGAGCGGTACCTGGGTGTCGGGCGCGCCTGTGAAACGCAGTTCATCGCAACGCCTCGCCGGGCTGCCACCCTCCGCACGGCCAGCCGGTAACACGCTCGAGCTCCGGCACGACCCTGCGCATCTTCAGGGATGCAGGGGCTTCACGCGGAGACGCGGAGGAACTGATGAGCCGCGGAGGTCTTTCCTCCGCGGCTCTCGCGTTTTCTCCACGATGGCTCAACGCGCCATCGGGAACGGGTAGATGGGGCTGGCCGGTTCAGCCGTGCGCCCCGCTGGTTCGGGCGCGTTGGGCGGCTTATGTTGCGGTTCCCTTCGTTCGTCCGCCGCGCCGCTCTCCCCCTCCAATGCCCCACCGCTTCCGCGCCGCCCGCGCCCTGCTGATCCCCGCCCTCCTCGCCGCCCTTCCCGGCGCCGCCGCCACGCAGTCCGGCGGCACCATCGAGGGGCAGGTGGAGCTGTCGCCGCGCGCCGCGCGGCGGGTGGCGTCCAGTTATCCGGGCGCGGCGGGCGGAACCCACGTCGTGGGATCGGTGCCGCCGGTGGCCTTTCTGGTGGGGCGGATCGCGGGTGCGGCACCGGCCTCGCCGCAGCGGGCCCGCCTGGCGCAGCAGGACACCAGCTTTCGCCCCGCGCTGCTCGTGGTGCCCACGGGCGGCCGGGTGGACTTTCCGAACGGCGACCCCTTCTTCCACAACGTCTTTTCGTACTCTCCCGTCAAGCGGTTCGACCTGGGCCGCTACCCGCGCGGCGAGTCGCGGACGGTGACCTTCGACCGGCCCGGCGTGGCGAAGGTGTACTGCGAAATCCACCAGTGGATGCGGGCGGCGGTGGTCGTGGTCGAGAACCCGTTCCACGCGGTGGTGGGCGCGGACGGCCGGTTCCGCATCGCCGGCGTTCCCGCCGGGCGCTACCGGCTGACGGTGTGGGACGTGGACCGCGGCGAGCGGACGGTGGACGTGGTGGTTCCCGCCTCGGGTACGGCCCGCGTCCGGCTGCGGCTGTGAGGCGCCTGGCGGCGTGGGCCGCGCTGCCGCGCACCAGCTTTCGCGCGCGGCTGCTCCTTGCGCTCGTCGGCTCCGTGGGGCTGCTGCTGGCCGCCGCCCTGCTGGTGGTGCGGGTGCAGACGCGCCGCCAGGTGGCCGTGATGGTGGACCGCGCCGTTCAGAGGACCGATGCCGCGTATCGCGAGATGGAGGAGGCGCGCCTGCGCCAGCTGCGGGGGTACACGGCGCGGTTCGCGGGGAGCAACCGCCTTCCCGCGGCGCTGGAGGAGGCCGTGCTGAGCCCCGGCGCGGCCGAGTTCCTGGGCGAAACGGTGCTGTACGAGCTGCAGCTGGCCGGCATCCCGAACGCCCTCGCCGCGTTCGGAGAGCGGGACGGGCGCCCCGTCGCGGCGGTGCTGGAAGGCGCGCCCCTGCCGGACGCCAGGGCGGCGCTTCCCGCGTCTGCGGCATCGGCCGCGGCGGGCCCGGCGGAGGGCGTGGCCTCGCACCACCGCGTGGGCGGGCGGCTGTACACGGTGCAGACGGTGCCGCTGGCGTTGTTCGGGGAGCCGGTGGGGACGCTGACGCTGGGCATTCCGCTGGACGACGCGGCGGCGGCGCAGCTGGGGCGCAGCGTGGGGGCGGAGGTCTGCTTCCTGGCGGACGGACGGTGTGTCGCGTCCACCCCGGGCGTGCGGCGCGGCGGGCTGGACCGCCGGATGCGCGATGCGGCCAGGGCGGGGGCGCGCCGCCGGACCCGGTGGGACGGGGCGCGGATGGCGCTCGTGCCGGCGCGGCTTGCGTCGGGCGGCGGGGCACAGGAGGTGACGCGCATCGTCGCCATTCCGCTGGAAGACGTGCTCCGCCCCTTCGACCAGCTGGAGCGCGCGCAGGCCGCGGCGGGCGTCGTCTCCCTGCTCGTGGCGCTGGCGCTGGGCACGGTGCTGTCGCGCTCGTTCGCGCGCCCGGTGCGCGCGCTGGTGGCGGCGACGCGCAAGGTGGCCGAGGGCGACCTGGAGACGCGCGTGGCGGTGGCCGGCCGCGACGAGCTGGGCACGCTGGCGGCGGCGTTCAACGAGATGACGCACGGGCTGATGCTCAAGGAGCGCTACCGCGGCGTGCTCGACAAGGTGGTTTCGCGCGAGGTGGCCGACGAGCTGCTGAAGGGCGAGATCCGCCTGGGCGGCGAAACGCGCGACGTCACCTCGCTGTTCGCGGACGTGCGCGGGTTCACGACGCTGACGGAGGGGATGGACCCCGAGCGCGTGATCGGCCTGCTGAACGAGCTGGTGGGGCGGATGGGCGGGGCGGTGGAGGCGGAGGGCGGCGTGGTCGACAAGTTCCTGGGCGATGGGCTGATGGCCATCTTCGGCGCGCCGGGCGTGCAGCCGGGGCACGCCCTGCGCGCCGTGCGCGCCGCCGTGCGGATGCGGGACGCCGTCGCCGGGGTCAACGCCGAGCGAGCGGCGCGGGGGGAGGCGAGCGTGGAGGTGGGAATCGGGATCAACAGCGGCCCGGCGGTGGCGGGGAACATGGGCTCGCCGGGGCGGCTGAACTACACGGTGCTGGGCGAGTCGGTGAACCTGGCCTCGCGCCTCTGCTCTTCGGCGCAGGGGGCGGAGATCCTGGTTTCGCGCGCCACGTGGGAGCGCGTGGACGCTGACGTGGACGCCGTCCCCGGCGGAATGCGCAGCATCAAGGGCCTTTCCGCGCCGGTGGAGGTGTTCCGGGTCCGGGGCCTGCGTGCGGCCGGGCGCATCCCCGTGCCGGGGCTGGCCGTGCTGGCGCTCGCGCTGCTGGCGTGCGCCCCCGCCGCCGCCCAGCCCCTGCCGACGCTGGCCGACCTGGGGGCCACGTGGACGTCGCCGGGGGGCACGGTGCAGGTGACGCCGCGCGGGCGCCTGGAATTGGAGGCGAACCTGCCCGGCGAGGCGCATGCCTGGCAGGTGCCGGGAACGGAGCCCGTGTTCCAGCCGCGCGCCGCGCTCTTCCTGGACGCGTTCGCGGGGTCGCGGTGGTACGCGGGGTTCGCCGCGCACGCGGACCGCGCGCGGCCGCTGCGTGGGCAGGACGTGAGCGTGCGGATCGAGCAGGCGTTCCTGCGCTGGAGCCCGTTCGGCGGCGACGGCCTGTTCGTGCAGGCGGGGCAGTTCGTCTCGCCCTTCGGCAGCTATCCGGCCCGCCACCACACCCCCGCCGATCCCTTCATCCGCCCGCCCCTGCCGTACGACTACCGGACGATCCTCAGCGCCGCGCGCGTTCCCGGCGGCGCCGCCGGGTTCCTCCGGTGGAAGGACGAGCCCGCGGTGCACCGTCCCGAGGGCGCGCCGCCGGTGTGGGCCGCGCCCTACCCCACCGGCGCGATGGCGGGCGGGCGCGCCGGGCGCCTCGACGGCCGCGTCGCGGTGCTGACCAGCGCCCCCTCGTCCGAGCCGCGGCGCTGGCGGTTCCGCGCGAGCGACGCGGCGCCGTCCGTGGCCGCATCGGCGGGCGTTCAAGTGACGCCCGGCGCGCGGATCGGCGCGTCGTTCAGCCGCGGCCCCTACCTGGAGCCGTCGCCGGTGCAGCCGGCGGCGGACACCATCGACGCCAGCGAGTTCCACCAGCAGATGTGGGCGGTGGATGCGTCGTTCACGCGCGGGTGGGTGGAAGCGCGCGCGGAGGTGATCCTGGACCGCTGGGAGGTGCCGAACGTGGGGGCGGACCCGCGCGACGTCTCGTGGACGGCGGAGGCGAAGGTGAAGCTCTCGCCCGCGGTGTTCGTGGCGGGGCGCTACGGGGCGATGCGTTTCAACCGGATCGGGGCGGTGGGCGAGCAGGTGCGGTGGGACTACGACGTGGATCGCGCGGAGGTGGCCGCGGGGCTGCGGCTGGGGCGCAACACCGAGGTCCGCGCCGAGTACCTTCGCCTTCGCACCGACGCGCCGCCGGCCGGCGGCGACGATGCGTTCGCGCTCCGATGGACCTGGGTGTTCTAGGCTGAAGGGACGCGAGCCTCGGCGCGCGTCGCTTCTTCGTCGTCCCAGGATCGGAGAGGACTCGCCTAGCTCTGCCGCACGAGGAGGATGGCCCCGACCACCGACGCCAGTGCGCCGACCACGCTCGCCACGATGGAAATCGTTTCGCGCAGGGCGTTCGTGCGGCGCGGAATGCGGATCTGGTCGCCCGAGCGCACCCGCATCGCCGCCACCTCCGGGGTGGGCCGCAGCAGGTCCAGCTGGATTTCGCGCCCGTCGCGGAACAGGACGGCCCGGTCGAGCCGCGCGTTCTCGGTGCCCCCGCCCGCCGTGGCCACCGCCTGCAGCAGCGTGGTTTCGGGCGACAGGTTGTACAGATTGGGAAGCCGCACCTCGCCGCCCACCCCCACCCGGTGAAGGAAGTCGAACACGAACTGCGGCTGGTTCTCGTACCGGCCCAGGGCGGCGCGCAGCAGCTCCTGGATCTGCGGACGCGAGACGCCCACCACCCGCACCCCCGTCAGCAGGGGGTGCAGGAGGGTTCCGTCCGGGGCCACGGTGTACTCGCCAGTGAACTCCGGCGCGCGCCACACGGCCAGGCGAACGACGTCGCCCGGGCGCACGGAAACGGAGTCGCCCGCCTGCGCGGCGGCGGGCGCGGCGAACGGCAGCGCGAGCAGGAGCAGGAGAATCGTTCGGCGCATGGCAGGGGGTGCGTAGGGGTGGATGAAACGGCGCTCGACGCGTCGGCAGGGGCGCGGCGCGTAGGCGGCGTCCCCTGTACCCGCCATCCCGGGCGAATCGCATGCCGCTCGGCGCGGGAGGCAGGCACCCCGGGCGCACGGATCGTCCAGCCGTAAGCCTTGTGCCCACACCCATTCACGGCGATATTGGACGATCAAGTCGCGAAGCCACGCCGGTTTGCCCTCCCCCGGCCCGCGATCCGTTTACGCACGGCCCTCACGACCAAGCACCCGCCCGCCCATGCGCATCAGCACGCGTACGATCCTGCTGCTGGCCGCCGCCCTGGTGGCCTGGCCCGCCAGTGTCCAGGCGTCGCCGCTTACGCCGAGCCCGGTGCGGGAGTGCACGTGCGCCGCCCCACGCCCCTCGCCGGGGTCATGGACGGGGCGCGACCGCTATGCGCAGGTGGATACGCCCCCCGCCCGGCCCGGTGCGCCGGACCCCTGCACGCCTCCGCCGGTACGCTCGGCGCCCGCCGGAGAGACGCCCCCCACTGGCGGGCGGCCGGCAGACCCCTGCACGGGCCGCCCGGCACCCGGGTCCGGCCAGCCTCCGGCCGGCGGAGCGCCTACGCAGCAGCCGGGGGCCCCGGAAGCGGGGTCGTCCCCCGGCACCGAAACGGGCGTGATGGTCCCCACGGGGCCACCGACGGACGTCACCTCTCCCGCGCTGCCGGCGCCCTCCGGCGAAGCCGCCCCGCCCGTCCGCGCCACCGCGCCCGACCCCGCGCGGGCGGAGCACAACCGCGGCCTGCTGGGGCTGCAGGCCCTGGCCCTTCGCGACGTGGTTCGGCCGGGACCCGCCGGCAGCATCTCGGTGCCCACCGGCTTCGGGGTGGAGTGGGGCGAGATCTTCGTCGGCGCCGCCTACCAGGCGCGCACCCGCTACACCACCGATCCCGACGCCGGGCTGGTGATCGGCACGGGGATCGGCAGCCGGCACCTGCTGGCGCTGGAGGCGGCCGTCACCTCGTACTCCACCGTGCGCGGCGGCGGTCCGGGCGAAACGGGCGGCCTGAGCTTCAAGCTGCACCGTTCGCTCTCGAGCGACGCCGGCATCGCCGCGGGGTACGAGAACGTGGTGACCTGGGGCGGCAGCGACGCAGATCCCACGCTGTTCGCGGTGGCGAGCAAGGTCGTGCGGCGCACGCGCCGGGCCGGCGCCTGGCTGGACGCGGGCGTGCTCACGCTGGGCCTGGGCAACGGCCGCTTCCGCAGCGAAGAGGCCGACCTGGACAGCATCCAGACCCTGAACGTCTTCGGCGCCGTGGGCATTCGCGTCACGGAGCTCGTTTCCGTGGCCGCCGACTGGACGGGCCAGGACGTGAACGCCGGGTTCTCCATCACGCCCTTCCGGCGCTTTCCGCTCGTGATCACCCCCGCCTTCGCCGACATCCTGGGCACCGCCGGCGACGGCGCGCGCTTCATCTTGTCCGTGGGCTACGGCGTGGGCTTCCGCTCCCTCTTCTGATGCAGGGACACATGATGCGAATCGCACTTCTCGCGGCCGCCGCGGCGCTGCTGGCCGCCGTTCCGGCCGCCGCCCAGCGCGGCCGCTCGGACATGACGGGTCCCGGCCTGGCCGGCAGCGGCGTGGCCGGCGTGGGGTACCACGGCGCCGCCTTCCGCGACATCGAGAACGCCCTCTTCCGCCGCGCCGAGGGCCGGGTGGTGTTCCGCAGCCCGGCCATCGCCTGCCGGGTGATCGCTCGTGCCGCGAGGGAAGCCGTGGAGCTGCGCGACGGCAGCCTGCGCCCCCCGCGCCGCTGGGAGAACGCCGCGCCCTTCCAGCCCCAGGCCCAGGCCGACGTGGCCGCGCTGCTGACGGAAGAGGGCACCGCCACGCCCGCCGCCCGCCGCGTGCTGGCCGCGCTGCGCGGCGGCATGCCGGGCGAGCCGGGCGACGAGCCCGAGCAGCTGGTGGCGGCGCTCGCCGGGCTCTTCCGCGAGGGCGACGGCGTCTGCCCGGCGCGGGACCGCTGGGTGGCGGGCGAGCGCTGGGCCGCGGCGCTGCAGGCGTACGAGTACTTCGTGCGCGAGGCGCCCGACGCGTCGCTGGACCCCATCTCCCCGGAGCTGGCCATCATCGGCGTGGTCCTGCGCGACCTGGTGGACGCCGCCCTGGCCGCGTCGCGCGCGTGATGGAGGCCGCTCCGCGCCTCGATCCGTCGTCGCGCGTGGTGGCGGCGCGCGACCAGGTGTCGGCCGACCTGGACGGCGACGCGGTGATCCTGAACCTGGCGGACGGCGTGTACTACGGGCTGGACCCGGTGGGCGCCCACGTCTGGGCGCTGATGGCCGAGCCGCGCACGGTGGCCGAGCTTCGCGACGCCGTGGTCGCCGAGTTCGAGGTAGACGCCCCCACCGCCGAGCACGACCTGCTGGAGCTGCTCCGCGACATGGCCGCGCGCGGCCTGGTGGAAGTCGGCGGCTGATCCCCCGCCCCGCTCCGCGCGGACGATGAGCGGCATCGCGGGCTTCGTTTCGGCCGGCGGCGCGCCCGCGGATCCGGCTCGCCTGGCGCGGATGGCGGCGTCGCTGGCCTTTCGCGCCCCCGACGGCACGCGCACCTGGTCCGATGGACGCTGCGCCCTGGCGCACGGCCTTCTCCTCACCGGCGACGAATCCCCTCCCCCGCCGCAGCCCTTTTCCGCCGACGAACTGGTCCACGTGTGCGCCGACGCGCGCATCGACGGGCGCGAGGAGCTGGCCCGCGCGCTGCAAGCCGGCGGCATCGCGGCGGCCCCGGAGGACCCCGCCGCGCTGCTGATCCACCACGCCTACCGCCTGTGGGGCGACGAGTGCGCGGCGTACCTCCTGGGCGACTTCGCCTTCGCGATCTGGGACGCGCCGCGCGGCCGGCTGTTCTGCGCGCGCGACCACTTCGGCGTCAAGCCGTTCTTCCATGCGCGGACGGACGGCGCCTTTCTCTTTTCGAACACGCTCGACTGCCTCGCCGCCGACCCAGCGGTGCCGTCCGGGCTGGACGAGGGGTGGATCGGCGACTTCCTGGTGCAGGGCGACACCCAGGACGTGGCCGCCACGGTCCACGCCGCCATCCGCCAGCTTCCGCCGGCCCACACGCTGGTGGTGGAGGGCGGCGCGGTGAGCATCCGCCGCTACTGGTCGCTTCCCGTGGACGACGAGACGCGCTACCGCCGCCCGGGCGAATACATCGACCACTTCGTCCACCTGCTGCGCGAGGCCGTCCGCGACCGCCTGCCCCGGGACGCGGCGGGCATCTTCCTGAGCGGCGGACGCGACTCCACCTCCCTGGCCGCGCTGGCGAGGGAAACGATCGCGCGGGGCGAGCGGGCGACGGAGCTGCGGGGCTACACCGCGTACTACGAGCGGCTGATGCCGGACCGCGAGCGAGAGTTCACGGAACTCGCGGCGGACGCGCTCTCCATCCCCACCGAGTACACCCCGGTGGACCCGTACCAGGCCTTCGAACGATGGGAGACGCCGGCGTTCCGGCGGCCGCAGCCCACCGCCTCGGCGCTGATGGCCATCGAGGTGGACCAGATGTCCAGCGCGGCCCGGCACGCCCGGGTTCTGCTGACGGGACAGGGCGGCGACGCCGTGCTGCGCGAAACGCGGTCGCGGCTGACGAAGCTGGCGGCCAGCGGGCGGCTGCTCCGCGCGGCGCGCGAGGCCGCGGAGTACGCCTGGCTGCACGGGCGGGTGCCCCGCCCCGGCGTGCGCACCTGGCTGCACGAGCGGCGTGGGGGGCGGGTGTGGAGGGCGGAGGTGCCCCGCTGGGTGGACGCCGGTTTCGCGCGGCGCACGGGGCTGCACGAGCGGGTCGCGGCTTGGAACGCCGGGCCGGACGTCGTCCACCCGCTGCGCCCCGAAGCGTACGAGCAGCTGGTGGCGCCGCTGTGGCCGGGCATGTTCCTGAGCTACGATCCGGGATTCACCTGCACCCCGGTGGAGGTGCGCCACCCCTACTTCGACGTGCGAATCGTACGCTTCCTGTTGTCCATACCGCCCTCACAGTGGTATAATGATAAGGGCTTGCTGCGCATAGGGATGCGCGGGCGGCTTCCCGAGCGGCTGCTGCGCCGTCCCAAGTCGCCCCTGGCGGACGATCCGTTGCGCGTCCGGTGGATTGAACAGGGCGATGCATGGCTGGGCGGGCGAAGGGTGACGGAGGCCGTGGCACCCTGGTTGGACGTCGGCCGGGTGCCCGCCGCGGCGGGCGGACGCTCGCCGGACCCGCCGGAACAGTTGTGGCAGGAAATTCGCCCTCTGGCACTTTCATTGTGGCTTTCGGCCCAACGAGGGTAATCCACGGCTTTCCAGTCGCACCAGCAACAAGAACGATCCGGGGAACACCGCCCAGCTCATGACCTGGGCCCTCGAACCAAAAGGAGCACCATGCCAGATTCGCCTCCCAACGCGCCTCGGCGTCCGTACCGCCGCCCCGCGCTGACCGTGTTCGGCGACATGCGCGAGCTTACGCTGGCCAGCATCTCGAATAACATGAACGACCCGGGCCAGTCGTCGCAGACGATGACCTGACGGGCGGCGGTACGCGCGCGCCGTTGCGGTTTCGCCTGTACGGGCTGCACGTCGACACCGACCGCCCGCTCCCCGGCCTTCATCCAGAGCCATCTTCCGACGCCCCCGCCGACCTCTCCATGTGGCTGGGGCGCGTTCCCGCGCACGCCTTTTCCGCCGCACCCGAAGAGCCCTGGTACGTGTCGCCGCGCGAATCGGGCGACGACGGCCCCTCGCTCGTCGTGCACCGCACCTTGGACGGTGGCGCGTACCGCCTGCGCTACGCGGACGGCATCGAGTTCAGGATCGACGCGCAGGGCACGCGCGTGGCCTGCACCTGGCCCCCCGGGCAGACGCTGGAAGACGCGGCCACCTACCTGATGGGCTCCATCTGCGGCCTGGTGCTGCGGCTGCGCGGCATTCCATCGCTCCACGCCAGCGCCGTGGCCTTCGCCGGCGGTGCCGCCGCGGTGTGCGGGCCGCCGCAGTCGGGAAAGTCCACCACCGCCGCCGCCTTCGCGGGCCGCGGCCGCGCGCTGCTCTCCGACGACGTGGTTCCGCTGCTGGACCGGGACGACGGCGTGCACGTGCAGCCCGCCTATCCCCACCTGCGCCTGTGGCCCGACGTGCTCCCCGCCCTGTACGGCGAGGGCGCCGACCTGCCACCCCTTTCGCCCAATTGGGAGAAGCGCTACCTGGCCCTGGACGACGCCTTCCACGCCGCGCCCCTTCCCCTCCGTGCCGTGTACGTGCTGACCGGGCGCGAAACCCAGAACGCGCCCCGGTTCGCCCCGGTTTCCACGATGGATGGCTTGCTGGAGCTGGTGGCGAACGCCTACATGGGCTGGTTTCCCGACGCCGAGGCGCAGGCCCGCGAACTGACGGTGCTCGCCAAGGTGGCCCGCTCGGTTCCCGTCATCCGCGTGACCCCGCACGCCGACCCCCTGCGCGCGGGCGAGCTGGCCGCGCGCATCGAGGCCGACTTCATCGCGCGAACGGAGCCGGCCGGTGGCTGACTACAGCCTGCTGGGCTACGGCGACATGATGGCCGACCGGGTGCGGATGGATGCCTACGCCGCCGTGCTGGAGCAGGCCGTGCGCCCCGGCTCGGTGGTGCTGGACATCGGCACGGGGGCCGGGATGATGGCCCTGCTGGCCTGCCGCCTGGGGGCGCGAAAGGTGTACGCGATCGAGCCGGCGGACGTGGTGCACACCGCGCGCGAGATCGCCCGGGCCAACGGCCTGGGCGACCGCATCGAGTTCATCCAGGGCCTGTCCACGCGCCTGTCCCTTCCCGAGCGCGCCGACGTGGTCGTTTCGGACCTGCGGGGAGCCCTTCCCCTCTTCGGCCAGCACATCCCCTCCATCGTGGACGCGCGCGTGCGGCTGATGGCGGAGGGCGGCGTGCTGATCCCCCGGCGCGACACCCTGCGCGGGGCCTTGGTGGCGGCGGACGAGCGCCACGGCAAGATCGTGGGGCCGTGGGACGAGGCGGCGCGCGGCTTCGACTTCGCCATCGCCCGCCGCGCCGCGGTCAACTCGTGGGTCCGGGCGAAGGTCCGCCCCGAGCACCTGCTGTCGGACGCCGCCACCTGGGCGGTGCTCGACTATCCCACGATCACCGATCCCAACGTCCGCGGGCCGCTGGAATGGCGGGCGTCGAGCGCGGGAGCGGCGCACGGGTTCGCAATGTGGTTCGATGCCGAGGTGGCGGAAAACATCGGCTACACCAGCGGACCGCACGGGCCCGAGACCGTCTACAGCACCGCGTTCTTTCCGTGGCCCCGCGCCGTGCAGCTGGCGGAGGGTGACGGGGTGGCGGTGGAGCTGCAGGCGCGGCTGGTGGGCGACGAGTACGTCTGGCTGTGGGATACGCGCATCCAGTCCGCCACGGAGGGCACGGTCGAGTTTCGCCAGTCCACCTTCTTCGCCGAGCCGCTTTCGCCCGCGCGGCTGCGGGCGCGCTCGCACACCCATCGGCCGCGGCTGGGGGAGGATGGGCGGATCGACCGGTTGGTGCTGGAGCGGATGGAGGGCGCCGCCACCCTGGAAGAAATCGCCCGCGAGCTGGCGGCCGCCTTTCCCGCCCGGTTCGGCAGCTGGGAAGAAGCGCTGACGCACGCCGGACGGCTCGCGGAGAAGTACGGCGCGTGACGGCGACCCAGCCCCCGCCCGGCCGGGTGGACGCCGCGCCCGAGGCCGCCCTGGTGCTGCTCGCTGCTCGCGCCGCGGTGGACGCCTCCGCCGCGGACGGGGTGGCGAACGTCGTCGTCCGCGGGGTGGACTGGGACGCCGCGCTGGCGCTGGCTGAAAAGAACCGGCTGACGCCGCTGCTCCACCGCCTGCTCGCCGGGCGGGCCGAGGTGCCGGAGACGGTACGCGCCACCCTGCGCGCGGCCTATGCGGCCAACGCGGGGGAGGCGCTCCGGTTGTCGGGCGAGCTGCGGCGGCTGGTTTCGGCGCTGGAGCGCGCGGGGGTGGCGGCGCTGGCGTACAAGGGCCCGGCGCTGGCGGTTCGCGCCTACGGCGAGGTGGCGCTGCGCACCTACTCGGACCTGGACCTGCTGGTGGCGCCCGGCGACGTGCCGCGGGCCTCGCGCGCGCTGGCGGAGCGTGGCTACGCCGCCGCGTACTCGTTTTCGCCCGCGCAGGAGCGGCTGTTCCTGTCGGTGGACGGGGACGTGCCCTTTCACCATCCCCACACGGGGACGCTGGTGGAGCTTCACTCGCGGGTGTCGTCCGCGCGCTTCTGCATCCGCCTGCCCACGACGGAGCTGATGGCCCGCGCTCGGCCCGTGCCCATCGGCGGGGGGACGGTGCCGACGCTCGCGGACGACGACCTGTTCCTGGCCCTGTGCGCCCACGGGGCCAAGCACCGCTGGGCGCGGCTGGAGTGGCTGGCCTCCGCCTCGGCGCTGGCGGTGCGCACGGGGCTGGACCTGCGGGCCCTCGTCCACCGGGCGGGCGAGGCCGGCGGACGAAGGACGGTGTTGCTGGCCCTTCACCTGGCCGGGACCACGCTGGGCCTTCCCCTTCCGCCACCGCTCACCGAAGCCGCCGCTGCGGACCCTGAGGTCCCTTCCCTGGCGGACGAGGCGCGGTCGCTGTGGTTCGCGCCCGCCGAGGCGGAGGAAAGCACCGCCGCCAACCTGCGCTTCAACTATCGCCTCTGCGATGGACGTGCGGACCGGGCGCGGTATGCGGCGCGCTGGCTGTTCACCCCCACGCCCGAGGACTGGTCGTGGCTGCGCCTGCCCACTCCGCTGGCGCCGGCCTATCGCGCACTGCGGCCCCTGCGGCTGGCGCTGCGCTATGCGCCGGGGAGGGGGCGGTGAGCGGAAGCGCCACGGTGCGCTTCTGCCGCCACCTCGCGCGCGACATGCCCGGCCCGGCCGCCACCGCCGTGGTGCTGGCGCTGGTGGTCGCGGCGGGCGAAGCGGCATCCGTGCTGATCCTGGCGCGGCTGCTGGCCCTGGCGGGCGTGGCGGTGGACGGCGGCCCCGCCGGGGCCCTGGCCCGGGCGGTGGATCGCCTGCTCGGCGCCGTCGGCGTATCGGCGGAGCTGGGCCCGGTGCTGCTGCTGTTCGTGGGCGTCACGCTCGTGCAGGCGCTCGCCCGCCGGGCGGACAGCCTGGTGGCGCACAGGATGGAGCTGCAGAGCGCCCTGCGCCTGCGCACGCGGCTGTTCGACGCGGTCGCGGGGGCGCGCTGGCTGCCCCTGGCCCGCCTGCGCGGCACCGACCTGCTGACCGCGCTCACCGGCGAGGCCGACCGGGTGGGTGCGGGGGCGGGGCACGCGGCCACGCTCCTGGCGCACGTGCTGATGGCCCTGGCGTACCTGGGCTTCGCCCTGCGCGTCTCTGCCCCCATCACCGCCGTCGCCTTCGCCTGTGGGGCGGTGCTCCTGCTGCTGCTGTCCCGGTTCCGCCGGACCGTCCGCGCCGCGGGCGAAGCGCTCTCCACCGCCTCGGCAGACCTGACGGCGGCGGCCGGCGAGCACCTGGGCGCGCTGAAGGTGGTGAAGAGCTACGGGGCCGAAGACCGCAACGCCGCCCTGTTCGCCGGCACCGCGCGCCGCGCCGCCGACGCGCGCGAGCAGGCGTGGCGCGCCTTTGCCGACAGCAGCGCCGCGTTCAGCGTGGGCGCGGTGGTGCTGCTGGCCGTGGTGACGTACCTGGCGCTTTCGGTGCTGCGGGTGTCCGGCGCCACCGTGCTGCTGCTGGTGTTCCTCTTTTCCAGGCTGGTCCCCCGGCTGTCGTACCTGCAGGGGCTTCACCAGATGATGTCGCGCGAGCTGCCCGCGTGGGAGCGGCTGACGGCGATGGCCGAGGCGCTGGAGGCGGAGCGCGAAGACCTGGAGCCGGCGCACGAGCGGGTGGAGGTGGCCCACTCCATCCGCATCGAGGACGTGTCGTTCGGCTACGAGGCGGCACGGGGCGATGCGTTGTCGAACGTGGAGCTGCAGATCGAGGCGCGCCGGACGACGGCCGTGGTGGGCCCCTCCGGCTCGGGGAAGACCACCCTGGCCGACCTGGTGATGGGGCTGGTACGGCCGCGCGCCGGGCGCATTCTGGTGGACGGCAGGCTGCTGGACGAATCGTGGCTGCGCGCGTGGCGCGAAGGGATCGGCTACGTGGCGCAGGACACGGTGCTGTTCAACGACACGGTGCTCGCCAACCTGCGCTGGGCCCGCCCCGAGGCCAGCGACGACGAAGTTCGCGAGGCGCTGCGATTGTCCGTGGCGGACGGGTTCGTCGCCGCGCTGCCGGACGGGCTCCACACGGCGGTCGGCGACCGGGGCGTGCGGCTGTCCGGCGGCGAGCGGCAGCGGCTGGCGCTCGCCCGCGCGCTCCTCCGCCGCCCCGCCCTGCTGATCCTGGACGAGGCGACCAGCGCGCTGGACGCCGAGAACGAGCGCCGTATCCGCGAGGCCATCCGCGGGCTGCACGGGCGGATGACCATCCTGATGATCACCCATCGACTGCCCAGCGTGCGCGACGCCGACGTGATCCACGTGATGGAGGCCGGACGGCTGGTGGAATCCGGCTCGTTCGCCACGCTGATGGCGCGCCCCGAGGGCCGGTTCCGGCGGCTGTGGGCCAGCCAGAGCGGCGAACTCGATCCCGCCGATCCGCTGGCCTCCTGACTTTCCACCGCTATGTTGTCGCACGGCGCCCGGGCGGCGACGGGAAGCTGATGCCAGGCGCTCTCTGCGTCTCGGCGCCTCTGCGTGAGGCCATCCCTTCTGAAGGCTCGGCGTGCCGCAACTCCTCAATCCGCAGACCGAAGCCGCCGACGACCAGGCGCAGATCGCCCGGGCGCGGCGGCTGTTCCAGGTGCAGCGCGAAAGCCGCTGGCGCGTGGCGCAGGGGACGGCGCGCGAGCGGATCGCGAAGCTGCGCGGACTGCGCGCGTCCATCATCCGCCACCGCCAGGCGCTGTACGACGCCGTCCGGGCCGACTTCCGCAAGAACGCCGCGGAGTTCGAGATCACCGAGGTGCAGCTGGTGCTGGCCGAGATCGCCCACGCCACCCGCCACCTGAAGCGGTGGATGAAGCCGCGCCGCGTGCCCACTCCCGCCCTGCTGGCCGGCGGCCGCAGCCGCGTGCGCCATGAGCCGCGCGTCCAGGTGCTGATCCTGGCGCCGTGGAACTACCCCTTCCAGCTGCTGTTCAGCCCGCTCGTGGCCGCGGTCGCCGCCGGCAACGTCTGTATCCTGCGCCCATCGGAGAAGGTGCCTCACACCGCGGCCGCCATGGCGCGCATCATCGCGGACGCCTTTCCCGAGGACGAAGTGGCGATGGTGATGGGCGGGATCGAAACCGCGGACGCGCTGATCTCGCTGCCCTTCGACCACTTCTTCTTTACGGGATCCACCGCAGTCGGGCGCAAGGTGATGCGCGCCGCGGCGGAGCACCTTGCGACGGTGACCCTGGAGCTGGGCGGAAAGTCACCGGCCATCGTCGATCGCTCGGCGGATCTGCCCGTCGCCGCCGAGCGCATCGTCTGGGGGAAGTTCGTCAACGCGGGGCAGACGTGCGTCGCGCCCGACTACGTGCTCGTTCACCGGGACGACGCGCAGCCCTTCATCGCCGCCGCGCGAGCCGCCATCGCGCGCTTCTACGGCGCGACGGACGAGGCGCGGCGGGCTAGCGAGTGCTTCGCGCGGGTGATCGACCGCCCGGCGTTCGAGCGCATCGTGGACGTGCTGGACCAGACGGTGGCGGGTGGGGCACAGATCGAGGCGGGCGGGCAGCGTGACGAGTCGGAGCGATACGTCGCCCCGACGCTCCTTTCCGGCGTGCAGTGGGACGCCCCGGTGATGCGGGGCGAGATCTTCGGACCCGTGCTCCCCATCGTGGAGTACGCGTCGCTGGACGAGGCGCTGGCCAGCGTCGGCGCGGAGGGCAAGCCGCTGGCGCTGTACGTGTTCAGCCGCGACCGGCGCGCCACCGAACGCGTGCTGCGCGGCACCACGGCGGGCGGAACCATCGTCAATCACGTGCTCTGCCACCTGGCCAACCCCGACCTTCCCTTCGGCGGCGTGGGCGAGAGCGGCCAGGGCAGCTACCACGGGTTCGCGGGCTTCCACGCCTTTTCGCACGAGCGCGCCGTGCTGTCGATGGGCCGCGTGGGGCTCGGCCCACTCTATTATCCGCCGTACGGCCCGCGGATGAGGCGCATCGCCAACCTGGTGTCGCGCTGGATGGAGCGCCGCTGATGCCGGCCGCCGTCCGCATCCGCCCGGCGGACGAGGCCGACGTTCCGCTGATCCTGCGCTTCATCCGCGAGCTGGCGGACTACGAGCGGCTGCTGCACGAGGTGGTGGCGACGGAGGAGCGGCTGCGGCGCACCCTGTTCGGCCCGTGGCCCGGCGCGGAGGTGGTGATCGCGGAGGACGGTGGCGAGCCGGTGGGCTTCGCACTCTTCTTCCACAACTACTCCACCTTTCTCGCGCAGCCGGGGCTGTACCTGGAAGACCTGTACGTGCGCCCCGAGGCGCGCGGGCGGGGGATCGGGCGGGCGTTGCTGGCGCACCTGGCCCGGCTGGCGCGCGAGCGCGAGTGCGGCCGGCTGGAGTGGTGGGTGCTGGATTGGAACGAGGCGGCGATCCGCTTCTACCACTCGCTCGGCGCACGCCCGATGGACGAGTGGACGGTCTTCCGCCTCACCGGCGACGGCCTCGCGCGCCTGGCGGACGAGAGCCGGGACAGCGGCGAAATCAACTGAACGTCAGCGGCCCGCGCCCGACGATCGGGCGCGGGCCGCGGCTCTTGCCGATTCCTCCACCAGGCCCGCATGCGGTTGACCCGATGGGCCAGCTTGGCCGGCGAAAGCAGAAGATCGACGAGGTCGAACGCGGTTTCGATGGCCTCGAGAATCTCCAGCATCAGCGTGGCGGGCTGGGCCACAGGAACAGCGCCACGGGGCTCACCACCAGGCCGATGCCCGCGAGGAAGAGCAGCGTGGCGTGCGAAGGCTCGGTGCCCGCGCACGCCTTGCCCATCGCCATGACTCCAAGGGCAACGAGCCCCGCCGAAACCCACACTCGCCATGGGATGCTCGTGAGGATGTCCCCGACCACCAATCCCACCACTTCGGACACCAACCACACCACCCCTTCTCCCACGATCTCGAGCATCGTCTTTGCGCAGGCGTCCGACTTTGTAAGCGACTTCCTGACCATCCTACGAATCGCCGAGTGCGGCGGTTTCGCGAGGCGGCACTGGTACGCAACCCTTGATTGCCCTATATTATGGGGCAGATGAGGTGCGTATGGATAAGCTTTCGGGATTGCTGGGCTCCGAAGCGCGCGCGCGGATCGTGGTGCATTTCGTGGTGCACCCCGACTCGCGCCTGCACGCGCGAGCATTGGCCCGACACGTGGGGATCGTGGGAAAGCGATCGCTGCAGATCGAGGTGGATCGGCTGGTGGAGCTCGGATTCCTGCGCCGGGAAGCGGAGGGGCGGCACACTATCATTTCCCGGAATCAGCAGCACCCGCAATGGATTGCGCTGACCTCGCTCGTGCAGGCGTACGCGCCGGCGCTGGTGTTGCGGGACGCGCTCGCCTCGGTACCAGGGGTGGAGGCGGCGTTCATCGTCGGATCGTTCGCGCGGCGCGACGAGCGCCCGGATAGCGACATCGACCTGCTGATCTACGGCAATGCGCTCCCCGATCGTGAACTCGGGAAAGCCCTTCTGGATGCGGCACTGGTCCTGGACCGCCCGGTAGATGTCAAGCGCTACGACAGCGACTCGTTCCGTCGCGACATCGGCCCCGGAACCAGCTTTCTGCCCAACGCCCTCGCCGGCCCCAAGCTCTGGCTGGCCGGCTCGCTGGATGACCTGCCGTCCACCACCTGACGCCGAACGGTTCGTTCAGAGCGGCTGGGATGCGATGCGGACCAGGTCTCCATGCACGCGGCCGTTGGAGGCGGCGATCCCTTTCCAGTGGGGCTCGGGCTGGTTGAAGCGCGGCTCCTGGCCGTCGATGCGCGTGACGGTGCCGCCGGCTTCGCGCACGATCACCACCGCCGCGCAGACGTCCCACTCCGACTTGGGGCCGCGCGAGACGAACGCCTCGGCGCCGCCCTCGGCCACGCGGCACATCTTGTACGCCGTGCTGCCCAGCGGCTCCACCCGCCAGTCCGCGAACGCGTCGAACTCGCCGCGCTTCATCTCCCACCGCGACGCCACGATGCGCGGACCCTCGCCCATCCCCCGCTCCGAGACGCGGATCGGCTTGCCGTCGCGGAAGGCGCCGCCTCCCTCGACCGCGTGAAACACCTCCCCCGTCACGGGGTTGTGCACTACGCCCAGCACGGCGCGATCCCCTTCGGCCAGGCCCACGCACAGGGCGAACTCGGGGCGGCCCGCCACGAACGAGTTGGTTCCGTCGATGGGGTCCACCACCCACACCCGCTCGCGCTTCAGCCGCTCCGGCGAGTCCGCCGTCTCTTCCGAGAGCCAGCCATAGCCCGGGCGCTCGCCCAGCAGAACGCGGTGAAGCGCGCGGTCGGCGGCAAGGTCGGCCTCGGTGACGGGCTGCTCGGGCGACTTGAAGGTCACCTCCTGCTCCACGCGAAAGGCGCGCATCACCGCCTCGCCCGCGGCGCGGATGGCGCGGATAGCCAGTTCGAGGTCTGCTTCCCTGGAAAAATCCTGCATCGACTCGCGATTTTCGATTGGAATGAATAGGGGGGCGGCTTCGCCGCGGGAGGCCCCTCCCCCGGCCCCTCCCCCGGCAAACTGCGCCGGGAGAGGGGAGAACTTCGGTCGGGGTTGGACTGGCCGCGGCGCATGCGTCGGGAGCCCCCTCCCCCCGGCCCCCGTCCCCCGCTGCGCAGGGGAGGGGGAGACCTGAATCGCGCTTCGGCTGGCCCGGTGCACTCGACGCCGGGCGAGGAAACGGTGCGCTTCGGAGAGGCCGGTGCATGCCCCGGGCAGCCCTCTCTCCCCGGCCCTCTCCCCCGCAAGCGGGGGAAAGGGAGAATTCGACCGCGCTATGTCTAGCCTCGCGCACTCGACCACGCGTGCAGTCCGCGAAGGCGGACTTTGGGCCGTCGTTGCCGCGACTTCAGTCGCCCCAGCGGACCGGGCCTTCCGCTCCTGCGCTGCCGTGGCACCAAGACCCGAAGTGTACCCCCTCTCCCACGCTGTTTGTGGGAGAGGGTGGCGCGCGTGTCAGCGCGGCCGGGTGAGGGCCCCACGGCAGCCGAGGTCTCGGCTTCCGTGACCGCTGCCGCGCCTCAGTTCGTTCGTGCCCCAGGCTAGATCCTCCGGCCCGCGACGAGTGTGCTGCGGGCCAGTTCGGTGCGCCTGGGCCTGAATAGAAAAAGTCCAGTTCGTCCAAATTCCTGGACGGCGCCCGCGAGCCGCTTTTTCATCCCTCAGGGTCGGCCGCAGGACGGTGAAAGACTCAGGATGACAGGCCTTTGTGAGACTCCCAACCGGTTGGGCGACGCGCCAGGCTGGCTCCCTTCCCCCGCGCAGTTTGCGGGGGATGGGCTGGGGATGGGGGGCGCCGGCGGCATGCGCCACAGCCGGCCCATCCGCCTCCGTTCTTTACTTCGGCGGTTTGCGCTCCCACTTCACCGGCCGCGTCGCGCGCGGGTGCACGTCGAGCTTGCGTGCCCAGGCGCGGAA
>NZ_DASVSF010000084.1 GCF_036388275.1 Longimicrobium sp. | reverse complement strand
GACGATCGTTCACAGGTCGTGTCGGTTGCGGCATGGCTCATCTCCGTGTCGAGGCCATGCTCGTTACCATCGCAAACTGTCAACGATCCTCCCGGTCTAAACTGTAAACAATCTACCACTCCTGTACCCGGGAGCCCCCTCTCCCCGGCCCTCTCCCCCGCTTCGCAGGGGAAAGGGAGAATTCGCGTGCGCTTCGGCAGCTTTCGCGTGCATCCTGTCGACAGCCGCTCTTAGAAACTCCAGGCGCCCGTCAGGCTCACGGCGCGGTAGCGGTAGTCGGCCCCGTTGCCGGCGATGGCGGAAAGGCCGGCGTTCGCAAAGGTGCCCTGCAGCACGATTCGCCGCCCCGGCGAGAACAGGTACGCCACGCTCCCCACCCCGCGAACCGCCCCGCCCGGCTCCCCGTCGCTCCGCACCTGCTGGATGCCCGGCGCCACCTCGGCCTCCACGGACCAGTGCCGCGTTTCGCGCAGCCACCGCGCCGTGGCCTCGGCCAGCCCGTAGAAGTCCGGGTCGAAGTACGCGTCGTTCAGGTCGCGCTCGAACCCGAACGCGCGCACGCCGATCCCCAGCGTGACCGGCGCGGACAGGCGGCGCGCCACCGCCACGTTCCCGTTCCACCGGTGGTTCTTCTCGCCGGACTCGCCGCCCGTGAACCGCGAACCTCCGCCCCCGCCCGACACCGTCCATCCCCGGGCCGGGCTCCACCCCAGCGAGGTCGACAGCTCGTCCACGCGCACCTCGCGCTCGATGAGCTGCGCCGTGGCGTCCATTGCATACCGCGCGTACCCCAGCCCGCCCTTGAGCGGGTAGCGCGCCGGCGAGCTCACCGCCGCCCGCACGGTGGCGATGGGAGCGCCCGAGTCCTCCAGGTCGCTCGCGCCCACGGTGCCCGAAAGGCCCCATCCCGGCTCCAGCAGCGTCCACCCCGAAAGCGAAGCGCCCACCGTCCGGCGCTCCACGTAGAAGCCTTCGCCCACGCCGCGCTCCCCCGACTCGCTGGTGCGCGCGTACACGTCGCCGCGCAGCTCCACGTTCAGCGCCGGACGGTAGGCGGCCGTGGCCGAGGTGGTCATGATGCGGTTGAGGTCGGAATCGGACTCGTACAGCTGCACCGCGTTTACGCGCGGCGCCAGCGGCATGCCCGCCCAGCGCAGCGCCTCGCGGGCGTCGGGATCCGTGGGCGCCAGCCGCACGGCGCGGCGTGCGGCGTCGTAGGCGGCCGCGTCGCGCCCCTGCCAGCGCAGCGTCTGCGACAGGCCCACCCACGCCGGTACGTCGTCCGGGTGCGTGGCCAGCAGGGCGCGCCAGCGGGTCTCGGCGGAGACCAGCCGCCCGCCCCACCCCGCCAGCCGCGCCAAGCCGCGCTGGGCCTCCACCTCGCCCGGGGCAATCCGCAGCACGCGCGCGTACACCGCCTCGGCGCTGTCCAGCCGCGCGGACCAGGCCAGCACCTGGCCAAGCCCCAGCAGCGTGGGAACGTCGTTCGGGTCCTGGCGCAGCAGCGAGTCGTACGCCGCCCGCGCCGCCTCGTGCCGCGAGGCCCACGAGAGCACGCGCGCCCGGTCCAGCCCCACGGAGCGATCGTCGGGGGTGATCTGGGCGATGCGGCCGTACGTGGCCAGCGCCGCGTCGTACGCGCCGGCCCACGACTCGAACTGGGCGCGGGCCTGCAGCGCCGGCAGGAACCCGGGATCGGCCGCCAGCAGCGGCTCCAGCGCCGCCGCCGCGCCGCGTGGGTCGCCGCGCCACCCGATCACCCGTGCGCGGTCTACCTGCACCTCGCGGTTGCCGGGGCTCACCCGCAGCAGCCGGTCGAACAGCACCAGGCTCTCGTCGTACCGCTGTGCCCAGGCGTGCAGCAGCGCCAGGCGGTGCAGCGCGGTGGCGTCCGTCGAGTCCGCCCGCAGGCGCGCCTCGTACAGCGGGCGCGCCGCCTCGGTCTCGCCCGCGGCCCAGGCCCGGTCGGCCGCGTCCTGCGCCCGCGCGGGAAGCGCCCCGGCCAGCAGCGCCAGCGCGAGCAGAACCGCGCGCTTCATCGATCGTTCTCCGTGACGGGCGTGGCCATGGTGCGAAAGGTTTCGCGCATGGAGTCGAAAACGGGGCGGGTGCGGGCACGCCAGCGCGGCGCCTCCCAGGCGGGCCAGGTGAACGGCGCGGCGGCCGGCCACTGCGTCCAGCGGTCGCCCCGCCGCGCGGCCGCCATCAGCCGGATGCCCTCCACCGCCGCCGTGCCGAACTCCGCCGGGGGCGC
The DNA here is from genome assembly GCF_036388275.1 of Longimicrobium sp. Lineage (NCBI taxonomy): Bacteria > Pseudomonadati > Gemmatimonadota > Longimicrobiia > Longimicrobiales > Longimicrobiaceae > Longimicrobium > Longimicrobium sp. Next base: position 31,344 of record NZ_DASVSF010000084.1, on the reverse strand, counting down.
GCCGGGCGGGTCCTGCAGCACCCGGCGCTCGCTGGGGTCGGTAAAGTTCAACAGCATCCAGGGGATGCGCACCTCCAGCACGCCGTCGCCGCGCTCCCACAGCCCATCCGGCGCGTTGCCCTGGCGCAGCAGGCCGCGGTCGTAGCCGAAGCTGGCGTACTCCACCCCGTCCCGCCCGAAGCGGCGCCGGTTGGTCAGCACGCGCATGGAGTCGTACATGCCGTCCGCGTTGGGCCGGCTGAGGAACGGGCGGTTGTACCACTGCTGGAACCGTCCCCAGAAAAAGCCGGGGAGCGGCGCCTCCATCGCGGGCGGCGGCACGGGGTCCACGGCCAGCGGCCGGCTGGCGCCCACGGCGAGCGGGTTGCTGGCGGGGTCCGCCAGCAGCCGCACCTCGCCGCCCCGTGCCTGGAGCACGAACTCCAGTCCCACGGGAAGCCGCTCGCCCACCTGCCCCGGCCAGCGGAAGTCGCCCGCGGCCGGCTTCACCACGTCAAAGCCCACCAGGACCTCGTCGGCGCCCCCGTGCTCCACGTACAGCCACAGGTACGCCTCGTCGGCCGCGGCGCGCACGGTGACGCCGGCCGCGGACGAGAGGGCCGGGCGAGCACGCCAGGCGGCGGCGCGGGCGGCCAGGGTGGCGCCGGGCACCACCTCGCCGGGGTCCATGGCCACCATGCCGTAGTGCTGCTCCGCGTCGAGCCGGTTGTGCCAGAGGCGGGTGCGCTCCAGGGGAATCTCGAAGGGCATCACGAGCCAGTTCTTCTTGAACCACTCGTCGATCCACGCGAACACCACTCCCCCGGCCATTCCCGCCTCGGCGATCTCGCGGGTGAGCCGGGCGTCGATGGCGGCCATCTGCGCCTCGGTGACGCCGCCGTGGTGCTGCCCCTGCGGCTGCAGGTGCGCCGACCCGATGCTGGCCGGCACGCCGTACTCGCTGATCACCACCGGAAGGTTCGCGTGGTGGCGCTTGAGGTGGGTCAGGTAGCCGAAGTAGTTGGACGGCCCCTCGCTGGAGCGCGCGGCGTTGTAGCCGCGGTCCAGCACCATGAAGTCCGGGTAGTAGGGATAGGCGTGGTAGCTGGCGAACCACCCCGCCGGCAGCGCGGCCGTGGGCTTCACCAGGTTGGCGTCGAGCCCGGTGGCGTCGTTGTCGAACGGCGGCGGCGGCGTGCCCACCTGCTCGCCCAGCCGCTCGCGGATGGCGACTTCCTCCGCCACCGTGCTTTCGGTGGGGTGGGTGATGGGGTCCAGCGTGGGCCAGTTGGTGTACGCCACCGGGCGCTGGGCGCGGTACGTCTCCGTTTCGTAGGCGACGATGTGCTCCGACGCCCTGGCCAGCCACGCGTCCATGGGCGTGCCGCCCTCCATCACCAGGTAGCGGCCGCGAAACGCGCGCAGCTCGGGATGGAGCCGGTTGAACTCCACCACGGAGATGGGCTCCCACTCGCGCCCGATGATGTACGCCAGCACCCAGGGCGACACGTCGGCCGTGAAGAAGCCGCCGGCGTGCCCGGGCCGCTCGACGACGTCGGCGCGGCCGTGCAGCACGTCGACCACGTCGCGCATCTCCCGGAAGAACTCGCCCTCCCAGGCGGCCCCCGCGAAGTCGTCGCTGGGCGGCAGCTCGGCCCACACGCCGTGCACCAGCCAGAGCGGCGCCCGCGGATGGGCCAGGTTGTGCGCCCGCACCGCGCCGTAGAAGTGGGGCGGATGGATGGTGTAGACGCGCACGGTGTTGGTGCCCATCTCCGCCATCTGCGCGAGCCAGCCGGCGTAGGTGGCGGAGTCGGGAAACTCGCTGGGATGCTTGCCGGGGAGGGCCGCCCCCAGGTTCACGCCCTTGATGTAGAACGGTTCCCACCCCCGCGCGGTGCGGATCTCGAAGCGGTCGCCGTGCGTGCGCGCGGGATACGTGAGCGTGTCGGGGAGGCGCAGGGGCGGGCGCGCGGGCCGCGCCGCCGGCGCGGGACCGAGCCGGGCCAGGTAGTCGCGCGCCTCGGCGTTGGCGGCGTCCAGCGCCTGCACCCGCGTGAACGCCGCCCGCGCCGCGTCGCGGTCACCCAGCCGCCAGGCGGCGAGGCCCAGCCCCACCAGCGCGTCGACGCTGCGGGGAGCGTCGGTCGCCACGGACTCGAACGCGCGGCGCGCCTCGGTGGCGCGGTCCTGCCGCAGCGCCACGTAGCCGGCGCCGGTACGCGCGCCCAGGTGCCGGGGGCAGCGTGCGAGCGCCGCCTCGAACGCCGCGCGCGCCGCGTCCACGTTTCCGGCGCGGAACGCCGTCCACCCCGCCTCCGTCCGTGCGTTGCCCGCCTCGGGGCACGCCTGCGCCCACGCTGGCGGCGCCGCCAGCACGGCCGCCGCCACCAGGACCGTCCACACGCCTGCCGTCATCTCACTCCCGTGTTTTCCTCGGCCCGATCCGGCTCGTCATCGACCCGTCCAGCTGCCCGATCCGCCGGACTCGGGCATCGTTCACCCGGCTGTTCACACGCCGTGCCGATCCGGTCCCCGGCGACCCGATCCATCGTTCCGCCCTCGCGCCATCGGAAGGGGCTACTTCTTCACGGCCGGGGCGAACCCCTTCCGCTCCATCGCTCCCCAGCTCTTGCTGCCGCGCAGGTATTTCCAGATCCCCTGCAGGCGCCAGAACACCGTCAGCTGGCGGTAGCCCACGTTCTCCACCAGCGCCCAGAGCACGAGCAGCGTGCGGTCGGCGAAGGTGTCGTAACGCTGGAACGACATCTCTTCCATCACCAGCGTCATCAGCGTCATCACGGCGCCCAGGCCGTAGGCCACCAAAAAGAAGAGGATGGCGAACGGCAGGTTGATGGCCCCGATCATCAGCCCCAGCACCAGCCCCAGCAGCCCGATGAACTCCACCACCGGCGCCATCAATTCCACGATGACGAAGTAGGGGTACACCACCATCCCCATCGTCCCGTACTTCGGGTTGAACATCACGCCCCGGTGCCGCCACAGCACGTCGGCCAGGCCACGGTGCCAGCGGTCGCGCTGCCGGCCCAGCACGCGGCGGGACTCGGGCGCCTCCGTCCAGGCCACGGGATCGGGGACGAAGGCGATCTGGTGCGGGCCCTTGGTCTCGTAGCCGGTGCGCCGCAGCCGCAGGGCGATCTCCATGTCCTCGCCCACGGTGTCGTGCTCGTAGCCGCCCGCGTTCATCATCGCCTGCCGGTCGAACAGGCCGAACGCGCCGGAGATGATCAGGTTTCCGCCCAGCCGGTTCCATCCCAGGCGCCCGAAGAGAAAGGCGCGCAGGTACTCCACCACCTGGCAGCCGGGGATCAGGGCGCGCGGGGCCCGCGCCTGGGTCACCCGCCCGTTCTCGACGATGGACCCGTTGGCGATACGGATGGTGCCCCCGGCGGCGACGACGTCGTTGCGGTGCAGGAAGGGGCCCACCATCCGTTGCAGCGAATCGGCCTCGATCAGCGTGTCGGCGTCGATGGCGCACACCAGGTCGCCGGTGGCCAGGTTCAAGCCGGCGTTCAGCGCGTCGGCCTTGCCCCCGTTCACCTTGTCGACCACCACCAGGTTGGGGTGAAGGCGCGAGCGGTACAGGCCCACGATGTCCTTGGAGCGGATGCGCTTCTGGTAGATGGGATGGATGGGCGCCAGGTCGAAGGTGTCCATCAGCACCTGGACGGTTTCGTCCTTGGACCCGTCGTTGACGACCACCACCTCGAGGTTGGGATAGTACAGCGCCAGCAGCCCCCGCACGCTCTCGGAGATGGTGGCGGCCTCGTTGTAGGCGGGGGCCAGCATGGAGATGCTGGGGGCGGCGCGCGAGCCCATCAGCCGCCAGCGGGCGCGGCCGCGCGCCAGCAGCACGTACTCCCGCATCTCGTACCCCGCGCTGAGCAGCAGCAGCAGGTACCACCCGTTCACCAGCAGGAAGTAGACGAGGATCGCCGTCTCCAGCCGCACCAGGACGAGCTGAACGTACTCGCCGACGTTCATCACCAGCGCTCCCGCTCGGCCGACGATTCCGGGAGGTCCAGCACCTGGCGGGAGATGTCGGCCGCGAAGGGGTCTTCGTCCGTCAGCCCCCGGCGCAGGTACAGGTGGCCCGGGCTTCCCAGGCCACGGAGCGCCAGCGCCCCCTGGCTGCGGACGATCCAGGCGCGGTCGCGCAGGAGCGGGGCGATCACCGCGGCGCTGGGCCAGTGCCCCAGCCGGCCGAGGGCGGCGGCGGCGGCGGCGCGCACCCCCGCGTCGTCGTCGTGCACCATGCGCTGCAGCACGCCCACGGCTTCCTCGCCGCCGATGGCGCCGGCCAGCGCGGCGGCGCGGGCGCGCACGGGCGCGTCGGGGTCGTGGCACAGCCGCAGCGCCACGGCGCTGAAGGCGGGGTGGGCGATGCCGGCGGCCACGTCCAGCGCCGGCTCGGCCGCCGCGCCGTCGTGGGTTTCCAGGTAGCGCACCAGCGGCTCGATGGTGGCGGCGCCCAGCCGCAGCAGGGTGTCGCGCACCACAAAGCGGCCGTAGCAGTCGGTGTCGGGAAGCAGCCCCACCAGCCGCTCGATGATCTTGGGCGTAGGATGCGCGCCGGCCCACTCCACCGCCTCGGCGCGCACGCCGGAGTGGCCGTCGTCCAGCAAGGCGGGAACGATGTCCTGCCCGCCGCCGATGGTGGCCAGCAGGCGCACCCCCAGCAGGCGGTCGCGCCACGAGCGGGAGCGCGCCAGCCGCTCGGCCACGGGCACCAGCCCGATCTCGCGCGCCAGGGCGCCCAGCTGCGCGCGCCCCTGGCCGGAGATGCTGGGAATCAGCTCCGTGAACAGGCGCACCTTCAGCCGGGTGGGAAGGTTGCGCAGCAGCACCTCGTCGGCCTGGGTCGGCCGCCCGGTCCTCACCACTTCCATCAGCGCACGCCGGCCCCGCGCCAGGGGTACGGCGAATCGGCGCTCCCGGGCGCCGGTTCGCATGGCGTACCCGAAGAGCGCCAGGAGCGCGAGCACGAAGGCGACGATCTCGGCGACCAGCACCCGCTCGACGAGGTACTGTGCATCCATGTGGTTCGAAAGCGCGTGGGCGGCACAGCGGATCTCTCCGGCGGCGCGCAGCGGGGGTGGCCGTCCCGTTCCGGCCCAACGAGGGCCGCCTCGGGATCTCGTCGCGTAGGCACGATTCACGCCGCTACGGTCACGCGAGCCTCCGCACGGAACGGCGCGGGTTCGTCCTCGCCGGCCTACGTCGTGCGCAATCGGCCGGTCATTACGTGTTCATCGCCCGAAGACGAAGATTTCCCGATCCATGTCGCTTCGCAGCACGCGTCCGGCGAATTCCCCCTGGCACGGCCGGCGGGGCGGGCGGGCCGTGGTTCCGTGACGCCCGAGGTGCCGCCCCCCGCCCGGGCCGGGCTCGTGGCCCGGCTGGCTGCACACTCCGCGGTGCTCGTGATTCCCTTTGCCGACGCACGTGAGGGGGAGTGGGGGCGGACGGCGGCCGCGGAGATCGCCCGGGCAGCGGTGCGTCACGGCCGGCCCGCCGTGCTCGTGGAGATCGGTACGCCGCGCCCGGACCGGCCCGGCGTGCCGCGAACACGCGGGGGGCTGGAGCCGATCATCGCGGGCGACGTATCCCCCGCGGCGGCGTTGCGGCGGGTGCAGCGGAACCCTTCCCTTTCCCCCGGCACCCTGGCCCTGCTGTACGTGCAGGACGGCGAGGGGCACATCGGAGAGATTCCGCCCGACGTGACCGCGGCGATCGCGCTCACCCGCCAAGCGGGCGAGGTGAAGGCCACGCGGTCCTGGAGGCACGTGCCCGTGCTCGCGGCCGTCGCACCGCGGGCGGCCCCCAGCATGGACGAACGCCTCCGTGCGATGCTGCGAGAATCGTGGAAGAGATATCGCCCGGACGCCATCGCACGCGCGCGGGACATCGGCGCGGCCGCGCAGGCGCTGGCCCGGGGCGAACTGCCGGACGCCCAGCGCCGCATGGCCGAGCGCCAGGCGCACAAGCTCGCCGGTTCCGCGGGTACCTTCGGCTTTCCCGAGGTATCCAGGCTCGCCCGGGAGGCGGAGCACATCCTGTCGACGGGGCAGGCCATCGACGCGGCCGAGGCGCTGCGGCTGTCGGGAATCAGCGAGCGGATCGGGCGGGAGCTCCGGGACGAGCCGGTCCTGCCCTCCCGTCCCCGCGGCGCGGCGCCCATCGGCCCCGCCGGTACACGGGTTCTCCTGCTGGACATTCCCGCGGACGCGGCGGGCGATTGGCGGGTGCACCTCTCGGCCGACGGGATGACGCCCGTGTTCGCCGGCCGTGACGAGGCGCGGACGCTCGCGGGAAAGCTGAACCCGGCGGCGGTGGTCGTCAATGGCTCCGGGCCGCTGGAAGTGGTGTCGTGGCTCGCCGCCCGCGTACCCCCCGTCCCCTGCGTGGTGCTGGGCGCATCCAACACGCTTACGGACCGGCTCGCCGCCGCGCGCCACGGCGCCGAACGATACCTGTCCCCGCCCGCCCGACCTCGCGACGCCGCACGTGTCGTGGTCGACCTGCTTCGCCCCGCGGGCGTCCGGGAAGGCGTGGTCCTCGCCGTGGACGACGACGACGCGGTGCTGCACGCCGTCCGCGCGGTACTCGCGGATTCCGGCCTGCAGGTGGAGACCCTTCGCGACCCGCTGGGGTTCTGGGCCGCCCTCGACCGCATTCGCCCTGACGTGGTGCTGCTCGACCTGGACATGCCCTCCGTCAGCGGCATCGAGCTGTGCAGGGCCATGCGCGGCGATCCGCGCTGGCAGGCGACGGCGGTGATGTTCCTGGCGGGGAGCGCCGGCAAAGACACCATCCACCGGGTCTTCGCGACGGGGGCGGACGATTTCGTGGCCAAGCCCATCGTGGGGCCCGAGCTCGCCGCCCGCGTGCACAACCGGCTGGAGCGGGTTCGGCTCCTGGGCGCCCGGAACACCGGGAGCGGGCACGAGGAACTCGCGGACCGCGAGTCGGTGACGGCGGACGTTACGCGCATGCTCCGGCTGGCCGAAGCCCGCGAGCAGCCGTTCGCGTTCGCAATCGTCGAGGCTGCCCCGGACGCGCCGGCGGCGAGCTTGGCCGGCGTGGGACGCCGGCTCAGGAAGCACCTGCGCCCGGAGGATGTTCTCGGGCGCTGGACGCGTGCGCAGCTGGCGGTGGTGATGTACGGCATGGACAAGGCGTCCGGCGTGCAGCGGCTGCTCAAGGCGCTGGAGGCCGTCGGCGACGAGGCAGGCGCCGTCCGGGCGGGAGTGGCCGTGTTTCCGGCGGACGGAACCGACGTGTCCGCGCTGGAACGGGCGGCACGCGGGGCGGCCGCCAGCGCCGTACCGGGGGGCGCGGACCGCGTCTGCGGCGTGGGATGGGTTCCCGGCCGGTCCGATTCGCAGGCGGTCGACGTGCTCGTCGTGGAGGACGACCCGGTGATCGCGCGCCTGCTGGCGCACGCCATCGACGCGGAAGGCCTGTCCTGCCGCGTCGTGACGGACGGCGTGACCGCGGTGGAGCAGTTGACCGGCGTTCCTCCCGCCCTGGCCGCGCGGACGGTGCTGCTGGACGTGGACCTGCCGGGGCTGGACGGGCACGCCGTGCTCCGCCGCCTGGGAGAGGCCAGGCTGCTGGGAACGACGCGCGTGATCATGCTCACGGTCCGGTCGAACGAGGCCGAGATCGTCCGGGCGATGCGGCTGGGGGCGTTCGACCACGTGGCGAAGCCCTTCAGCCTTCCCGTACTCCTTCAACGCCTGCGTCTCGCCCTCGGACGCTGACCGGCGCGGCGCGGGGTCAGCTGCGGAGGGCCCGGCGGATCCGCTGCAGGAGCACGGGAACGCTGAACGGCTTGGGGACGTGGTCGTAGGCGCCCATCTCCAGCGCCCGCACCACCTCGGCCTCGTGGGTGCGCACGGTGAGCATGATCACGCGGGTGCGGCCCAGCAGCTTTTCCTGCGCCAGGCGGCGCAGCACGCCCAGGCCATCCATCCCGGGAAGGTCCACGTCCAGCAGCACCACCCGGGCGCGGAGCTCGGGGTTGGGGCCGGTGAGCAGCTCCACCGCGCCGCTGCCGCTGTTCACCCACTCGTGGCGGTAGCCGCGCGTTTCCAGCGCGTGCTGAAGGAGCCGGGCGATGGCATCGTCGTCTTCCACCACCAGCACGTCCACCGAGCGCGGCCCCTCGCCCCGCTCGGGGCTCCACCCGGAGGGGACCACCCGGTCGCGCCCCGCCGCCTTGGCCTGGTACATGGCCGCGTCGGCCGCGCGGTACAGGGTGTGGAGCTCGCGCCCGTCCGCCGGGTAGTCGGCCACCCCCGCGCTGAAGGAGATGGAGAACGGCTTCCCCTCCGGGTCGGTGAACACCTCTTCGCGCACCACCTCCAGCGCCTCGGCGATGCGCTGCACGCCGTCGGCGCGGTCCATCCCGTACATGCCAACGACGAACTCCTCGCCGCCCCACCGCGCTACGACATCCTCGGAGCGGAAGCGCTTCTGGAGCACCCGCGCCACCCGGGCCAGCACCTCGTCGCCCACGGCATGGCCGCAGCGGTCGTTGATCCCCTTGAAGCAGTCCAGGTCGATCAGCGCCAGCGCGAACGGCTCGTTCTGCGCCGACGCCAGGCGAAGAAAGCGCTCCAGCACGTCCTCCGAGCCGCGGCGGTTGGCCACGCCGGTCAGCGCGTCGGTTTCGGCGATGGCGCGCTGAAGCCGCACCCGCTCCAGCCGGTTGTGGATGCGCGCCGTCAGCTCGGGGCCCACGAAGGGCTTGCCCACGAAGTCGTCGGCCCCGGCGGCGAAGACGCGGCGCACGGTGTCGGCGTCGGTCTGCGCGGTGAGGAAGACCACGGGGACGGACTGCCAGCGGGGGTCGTTCCGCAGCACCCGGCACAGCTCCAGCCCGGTGACGCCCGGCATCTGGAAGTCCAGCAGCACCACGTCGGGGGCGGCCGATTCCAGCGCATCCCAGAAGCGCAGGGGGTCGGAAAGCGTCTCCACCCGCACCCCGCCCACGCCCACGATGGTGCGGATGGCCTCGAGCACGGCGGGCTCGTCGTCCACCGCCAGCACCACCGCCTCGCGGTTGCCGCCGCCGCGCAGCAGCGGCTCCAGCGCGTCGATGGCCCGCGGGGGGGAGATGGGCTTGCGCAGGAAGCCGCGACCGCCGTGGCGCGCCACCTCCACCCGGTCGGCGAAATCGTCGCTGCGGGTGAGCACCACCACCGGCACCGGGCGCTCGCCGTCGGACAGCTCGCGCAGCAGCTCCAGCGTGCGCCCCTCGCCGTCCAGCTCCAGCAGCGCGGCGTCGGGGCGCCGCCGCGCCAGGCTTCCCCGCGCCGCGTCGGCCCCGTGCGCGACGACCGTCCGCATCCCCCGCCCCGACGCCTCCATGGCCAGCCGTTCGGCCATCTCGCGGTCGGAGTCCACGATCAGCAGCAGCGGCCCGTCGCCCCCCTGCCCCTCGGGCGCGGCGCCCGGCGCCGCCGCGGCCGGTCCCGCGGCGCCGATGGGCGCCTGCAATTCGCGGCGGATGGCCACGGCCAGGTCTGCCAGGCGCAGCGCGTCGGCCTGGCCCAGCTCGCCCGAGCCCGTCAGCAGCTGCTCGGCCTCGCGCGAAAGGCGCGACGCCTCGCCGTAGCCGAAGGTGCCCACCGAGCCGGCCAGCTTGTGCGCCTCGCGCTCGGCGTTGCGGCGCGCCTCGGCATCCAGCCCGCCCTCCAGCAGCGAGAGCGCGGCCTGCTCCACCACGTCCACCCGCTTGAGCACCGGCTCGCGGAAGCGCTCCCACACCTGGGCGACGGCCGCGCTCAACCCGCCCGCGGCGGGCGCCGCGGGCGACGCGGCGGCCTCGGCGGCCCCGAGGGCGGCGGCGGCCTCGCGGGCCAGCCCCTCGCGGTCCAGGGGGTGATGAAAGACGCGGGTGGGCTTGAGCGTGGCCAGCAGGGCCGCCAGCCCGGGGCCGGGGGTGCCGGCGGGAGCCGTAACGAACAGCGCCGGGCCCTCTGCGCCACGCCCCGCCAGCGCCTGGACGACGGCGGGCTCCAGCAGCCCGGCGTCGACCACGGCCAGCTGAAAGCGCGACGCGCGCAGCGCCTCGGCCGCCTCGGGGGCGGCCGGAAGGAAGTGCACGCTGGCGCCGCCCAGCCGGCGGGCCAGCCAGCCGGGAACGTCGGGGGGCAGCCCGGCCACCAGCACGGCGGCGGGAGAGGCGCTCACGCCGCGGTCACCACCCCAGCACGGCCGCCACTTCGTCGGCCAGCGCCATGGGGTCGAAGGGCTTGGACAGCACGCCCACCACGCCCAGCCCCTCGAAGGCGGCACGGTCGGAGGCCTGCACCTTGGCGGTCAGCAGGATCACGGGAATCCCGGCCGTCTCGGGATCGGCCTTCAGGTGGCGGACCGTGGTGGGCCCGTCCATCTCGGGCATCATCACGTCCATCAGGATGGCCTCGGGCTTCAGCGCGCGCGCGGCGGCCAGCGCCTGGGCCCCGGAGGAGGCCGTGTGCACCTCCCATCCCGCGGTCATCTCCAGCGAAAGCTGGGCGACCTCGCGGATGTCGTCTTCGTCGTCAACCAGCAGCAGGGTGTGGCTCATCGGGTTCGGCTCGTCGCGCGGGCGCGATCCTGTTCAGCAGAGTGACCACCCGCCGCTCGAAGTCTTCGGGGGGCAGGCGGCCCTTGGTAAGGAACTCGGTGTGGCCCAGGCGCAGGCGCTCGCGGTCGCCCTCGTCCAGGTCGCGGGCGGAGTAAACGACGAGCGGCACCCCGGCCAGCCCGGCGCCGCGCAGCCGCTCCACCACCCAGAAGCCGTCGCCGTGCGGCAGGGCCAGGTCCAGCACGATCATGTCGGGCGGGCTGCTGCGGCTGGTTTCCACCGCCTCGACGCCCGTGGCGGCGTGCATGGCCTCGATGCCGTGGCGCCCGAACATGTCGGTGAGCAGGCGCGCCAGGTCGGGGTCGTCTTCCACCACCAGAACCCGCCGGGGGCGGGCGCGGCGGGCCACGGCCTCTTCCAGCGCGTGGAGCAGCCCCTGCTCGGCGAAGGGCTTTTCCACCCACTCCACCACGTCGCGCTGCTCCTGCACGCGGGGCATGGGCTTCACGGCGCTCAGGATGACCACGGGGATGTCGGCGGTCTCGGGGCCGCGGCGCAGCGCACGCAGCGTGTCGGAGCCGTTCATCCCCGGCATCATCATGTCCAGCAGGATGGCGCGGGGGCGAATGCGCGCCGCCTCGCGCAGCGCCGACTCGCCGTCGGCGACGCCCACGGTGCGGTAGCCCCACCCCTGGAGGATTTCTTCCACCGTGGCCAGCATCACGGGGTCGTCGTCGCACACCAGCACCAGCGGGCCCTCGGGGTCGCGCGCGGGCTCGGGCGCGGCCGGCGGCGCCCCGGCGTCCCGCGCCGTGGCGGCGGGGTCGCGCGTCACGTCGTCGCCCGCCTCGGGCGCGGGAAGGGTGAAGAAGAAGGTGCTTCCCTCCCCCGGCTGGCTTTCTACCCAGATGCGCCCGCCGTGCTGCTGGACGATGCTGCGGCAGATGGCCAGCCCCAGCCCGGTGCCCCCCTTGTCGCGCGCGTCGGACGAATCCACCTGCTGAAAGCGCTCGAAGATGCTTTCGAGCCGGTCCTCGGGAATGCCGCGACCCTGGTCCTGCACGCGAAAGAGCACGTCGCCCCCTACGGGCTCGGCCGTCACAGTCACCTCGCCGCCGGGGGGCGAGAACTTGACGGCGTTGCTCAGCAGGTTGGTGAGCACCTGCAGAATGCGGTCGGGGTCGACGGTCAGCGGCAGGTCGTCGGCCCAGGCGTACAGCTGCACGCCCGCCTTTTCGGCCATGGACGACATCACTTCCACGGCCTGGTGCGCCAGCTCGGCCGCGCGCACCCGCCGCACCTCCATGGTCACGCGGCCGGACTCGATGCGCTCGATGTCGAGGATGTCGTTGATCAGCCGCACCAGCCGGTCGGTGTTCTGAACGGCGATCTCCAGCATCCGGCGGCCCTTCACGGGCATCTCGCCCAGCTTGCCGGCGGCCAGCAGCCCCAGCGAGCCGCGGATGGAGGTGAGCGGCGTCCGCAGCTCGTGGCTGACCACGGAAACGAACTCGTCCTTCATCCGCTCCACCTCGCGCCGCTCGGTGACGTCGCGAAAGGTGATCACGGCCCCGGTCACCCGGCCGGCCTCCAGCATGGGCGTCGAGGCGTACTCCACGGGAAACGACGAGCCGTCGGCACGGCGGAACACGCCATCGGGAACGGCGCGCGGCGCGGCGGTGGAAAGGGTGGCGCGGATGGCGTTGACGCCGTGGTCCATCCGGGCGCCCCCGCCCAGCCCCAGCACCGCCTCGAAGGGCCGGCCGATGACGTCGTCGGGGCGTACGCCCAGCATCTCGCTGGCCGCGGGGTTGATGAAGAGGGTGTAGCCGTGCGGGTCGATGCCGTAGATGCCCTCGGCGGCGGCGTCCAGGATCAGCTCGTTCTGGCGGCTGATGCGGAGCAGGGCGCCGCGGGCCAGCTCCTTCTCGGCGATCTCGGCCTGCATGGCCCGGTTCACCTCGTGCACGCGGCGGGTGCGGCGCTGCACCATGCCGGCCGTGGCCAGCGCCAGCGCGATGGCCAGGAAGAAGCCCGCGGGCACCAGCACCGCCGTCCGCCGCTCCAGCGAGGTGGCCCGCGCGCTGCGCTCGCGCAGCAGCGCCGACTCGGCCGTTTCTACCGCGCCCAGCTCGCGGCGCACGACCGCGACGCGCTCGCTGCGGCGGGCGGCGCCGCCGACGTCGCCCGCGGCGCGGATGGCCGCGTCGCGCGAGGTGGCCGGGTCCAGCACCCCCGACTCGCGCTGCATGCGGATGAAGTCGGCGAAGGCGCGCTCGATGACGCCGGTGCGCAGCCGCTGGCCACCCGCGGGCTCGTCGGCGACCAGGGAGCGCAGGCGCGCGGCCTCGAGGGTGAACAGGGTGTGCCCGGCCTGCCACTGCTCCAGGTAGCGCGGGGCGCGGGTCAGCGCGTATCCGCGGTACCCGGCCTCCACCTCGGCCAGCCCCTCCTGCATCTGCACCGTGGCCGATAGCACGCGGTACGTTTGCATACTGCCGCGGTTGGCCTCGCCCAGCTCGCGGATGGTGAGGTACGCCTGCACTACCAGCACCACCACCACCGCCAGGAACAGGGCGAAGGTGATCAGGAATCGGCGCGAGGCGGTGCTGGCGGCGTCGGTCAACGGACTGGGCTGCGGGTGGCGCGATGGCCCCGTGGCGGGGGCGTACGCCCGCGGGTATGCGGAAAACATGCCCCTGCGGGCACATGGTGTCAACGCGGGACCGGGGCACGAGCCGGCCGAAAAGGGTCCGCCCTCAAACAGCGGCGCCGCCCCGGGTGGAGCGGCGCGCGAACGACGCCGAAAACGCGCCGAGCTACTCCTCGCCCGCGTCGCCGGCGTCGCCCCCGCCGCCCTGCAGGCGGCTTTCGACGAACTCCACGCCCTCGGGGGTGATGGCGTACTGCTTACGGGCCTGGCGGGTGGTGCCCATCTTCTTCTTTTGCACCATCAGCGGCGGCTTGGCCCGCAGGTTGGACTCGATGGCGCGGGTGATGTTGGGCACGGGAATGCCGGCGCGCTTGAGCTCGGCGTTGATGGCCTGGCTGGTGACCGTCTTGTCGGCCTTGCCACGCGACAGGGTGTAGGCGCCCAGCAGCGCGCGCTCGGCCATGGTCTCGGGATGCCACTGCTCCAGCAGCGACCCCATGCTCATTCCCGCGCGGGGCCCGCGGCGCACGCCCAGCCCGCTCCCCTTGGGACGGCCCGGCCGGCGGCGCGGCGCCTCTTCGCCCTCGCCGCCTTCATCGGACGAGGCGGCAGCCGCGGCGCGAGGGCGGGCGGGCGCGGCGGCGCGGCCGAAGGCGTGCTCCAGCAGGATGTCGCGCGCGCGCTCCTTGAGCACGGGGTCGTAGCTGGATATTGCGGTGTTGATCTCGTCGAGCAGCTCTTTGATCGGCCGGAGGTCTTCCATGGGACCTTGTCTCCTGGGGCAAGCGGCCGGTGCGGTGGGGCTCAGGGGCGCGCCGGCACGGCGGGTGTCTTTGCGGTGGTGCCGCAATGTTGCTGTGTGGGCATATTTAAACGCCTCCTTGCACCGCCGTCAAGTATTCTCTGTGCGCCTCTTCGCCGAAGCATACGAGGATCACCCGCCGGGGATGCGGGTTCCGGGACAGGAAGAGGGCCACCTCGCGCGCCGCAATGCGCGCCGCCCGATGCACCGGAAAGCGGTAAACCCCGGTGCTGACGGCCGGGAATGCCACGGTATGCAACTGCTTGCCCGAGGCGAGGTTGAGCGACTCGCGATAGCAGCTTGCCAGCAGTTCGTCCTCGCCATGCCCGCCGCCCTGCCATACCGGGCCGACGGTATGGATCACCCACTTGGCGGGGAGCTTGTGGCCCCCCGTGATCTTCGCCTGCCCGGTCTTGCACCCGTTCAGCACGCGACATTCCGCGACGAGGCCCGGACCGGCGGCGCGGTGGATGGCGCCGTCCACGCCGCCCCCGCCCAGCAGCGAGGTGTTGGCGGCGTTGACGATGGCATCCACCTCCAGACGGGTGATGTCGCCCTGCACCACCTCGATGCGCCCGTCGACGGGCAGCTCGGCATCGGTCATGTCAGACCGTCGGCGATGCAGCCGGCCCACGGAGCGCCAGCCCGCGGGTGGTGACCAGCGCCGCGCCGTCGCCCATCCACCGCGCCAGGCTCTCCGCCTCGCTTTCCAGCCCCAGCCCCCAGGTGGCGTCCGTGACGAGCGTGACGGGCTGGAGGCGCGCCGGATCAAGGAATCCTTCCACCGCGCCTTTGACGCACACGTCCCGGGCCACCCCCGCCACGACGAACTCCAGCGCACCCAGCTGGTCGCGCAGGGTGTCGAGGAGGGCATCCGTCGCGGGATTCCCCTCGAACACGCTGAAGCGGCTCTTGTGGATGAAGATGGGCCGGCGCTCCCGCAGGGCCGTGCGCGCCACCTCACTTGCTTCCCATTCGCTTGCGTCGCGAGCCAGGACGACTGGATTCGCGGGGCGGATCTCGTCGATCACCTCGGCTCCTCGGCGCTCCTCCGGGTCCTCCGACAGGCCCATGCAGTGGGGCGGATAGGTGCCCTTCGCCGCATCAGGCGCCACGGGGTCGATCTCCTCGTCCCCGTACGCGTGCCAGTCGCCGGTGTAGACGACCACGGCACAGTGGGCGTGCATCCAATCCACCGCGCGGACGAGCGCGGGGAGGATCTGCGTAGCGCCGGGATCCTTGCCGCCGTCGAACAGGTCGTGCACGTACAGCCGGCCACCCCGCTCGGGGGGCAGCATGAAGTCGTTCTGCGCATCCACCACCCATCCCACCAGGGCGGGACCGCTGCTCGGATTGCTGTTCATCAGGCCAACCCTCCACGTGAGGGATTCATTTCAAGGGACGGACACCACTGTCGTACTCCGCACCGCGCTTCACACGCGATCCCAATCGACCCGCACCAGCCGGGGATTCTCGCGGAAGCTGCGCCCCACCTTGCCCTCGTCACGGCCGTCGACGCGCACCAGGTCCGCCGTGAAGTCGAAGTCCGTCAGCAGCCCGCTGTCGCCCTTGCTGTGGCCCAGCAGGCTGCTGCCGACGCCGTACGCCATCACCGGGATTCCTTCCTTTTCGAAGCGGCGGATCTTGTCGGGCGTGAACCCGCCGCTCACGACGATCCCCACGTAGCCGAATCCCTCCGCGTCCAGCGCCGCGCGGATCTTCCGCACCAGGTACGGGTTGACGCCGGTGAGCTTGGCGCGCCCCCACGCCTCGGGATCGCCGATCATGGAATCGTCGATCAGCCGCTCGCTGGTATCCACCCGCACGCCCTTGAGGACGTTGTCGCCGAACTCCGCCCGCACCGCCCGGGCGACGGCCAGCGAGGTTTCGACCGCGTTGTTGTCGTAGTCCACAAGGGAGAGGAGCTGCACGCCGGGCTCCTGGTCGCGCAGGTAGCGGCCGAACGCCAGCGTGGCCTCCACAGTGTCGCCCCCGAAGGCGGCGATCATGGCGTGCGGCATGGTGCCCACCCCGCGCACGCCCCACCATGCGCCGGCCGCGTCGCTCGACACGCTTTCGGCCCCGCCCACCTGGGCCGCATAGCCGTCGGGCGTCTGCACCCGCCAGTCGTCATGCCGAGGCGCCATGAAGATGATGGGCTTGCCCCCCGCCGCGGTGACCACCATCCGCGTGTTGGAGGCGACGAGCGAGCGGCGGGCCAGGATGCCCAGCAGCGGCGTTTCCAGGTGCCCGAAGCCGCCGTAGCGCCCGGTGACGTGCATCACCGGCTCCCAGTCGTCTTCGCCGCCCTGGTTGATGGCGTCGCCCTCCAGCAGCGTGTGCACCTCCAACTCGCGATGGTCGTAGCCGGGCGCCAGCTGCGTCTGCAGAAGCCGCAGCGCCTCGTGCACGCCGGCCAGCACGCCCTTGCGCTTGGCAAACACCTGCACGGTCACTACGGGGTCGCGCCCGGCGTGGAGAAGCGTGTTGACCGTGCGGACGAAGTAGCGGTCCGAGAGCCACCCCCCGCACATCCGGGGATCGAACTGGAAGAGCTCGGCCGGATACTGCGCGAGGCCGGCGTGCAGCGTGTCGGCGCGGCCTGTATCAGTCGGTTGCATGGGAATCCATCATCAGGAGTTCACGTATCCAATTTTATTCTCGACACGAGAATAATCGTCGCGGCGGTCGCCGTCAAGAAGGGAGTTCCATCCGCCAGCGGGGCTACCGGGCGTCGGCCAGCGGGAGCCACGGGAAGCGGATGGAGGTTTCCAGGCGTGCGTGCGTGGCTTCGGGGAGAAAGCGGTAGATCTCGGGCGCCACGCCGGGCCCGCGGGCTTCGCGGGTGCGCGTCTGCCCCGTGCGTCCCACCAGCCGGGGCGCGCGCGGGGCGCCCGCGCCGGTGTGGGCGACGGCGCGGCGGAAGTTGGCGCGATGGAGCGGGCGGCCCGCGATGGCCTCGCAGGCGGCCTGCAGCTCGTCGAGCGTCACGTCCGGGCCGGTGAGCGCCATCAGGGTAGACGGCATGTACTTGATCTTGCCGCGCAGCCGGCCCAGCGCGTCGGCCAGGATGCGGCGGTGGTCGAACGCCATCGGCCTGCCGAACCGCTCGTCGCCCTCGCGCTCCTCTGCCCTGCCCCACAGGTCGCGGCGCGCCTCGGGAACCAGGCCGGCCTCCATCAGCAGCCCGTAGCGGTCCGACGCGCGCTCCTCGTTCCAGTCGTCCCGCCCGAACACGTCGTGCACGCGGCGTGCACGGTCCTGTCCGCCTTCCGCGCCCCACACGTGAAGCACTTCCCCGGCGGTGTTGGCGGAGGGCGCGCGGCTGGCTTCGCGCAGGTCTTCCCAGGGCAGGTGCGAGTACACGTCCACCCAGCGCGCCTCTGAGGCATCGTCCGCGGCCGTGGGGCCGGTGCCGTCGGACGGCTTGCGGACGAGCATCAGGTAGGCGTTGGTCGTCACCCGCGCGCCGCGGGCGATCCACTCGCCGGTCTTTTCGTCGCGGTAGCCGGCGAACTGGCGCGGGTCGCGGCCGTTGCGGCTGTAGCTGGCCAGCGCCTCGACGAACTCGGGCGCGTCCAGCCCGGTCTCCTCGCGCATTTCGCGGATGGCGGTCTGCACCGAATCGGCGTCTTCCATCCAGTCCATGAAGCCGCCGGGCCAGGCGTCGAGGCCCGCGAAGGGCTCCTTGGCGCGCACCACGAGAAGGGCGTGCAATCTGCAGTTCCCGCCGCTCCAGTCCAGCGCCAGCGCCACGGCGTCGCCGGTGACGGCATGGGGCGGATAGTCGCCCGCGTTGTAGCGGACGGCCCAGTCGGGAACGGGCTCGGGGATGTCGACGGGAACGCTTTCGCTCACGGCTCTTCTGCGCGGTCGGTTGGGCGTGCTGACGTTCTCATTGCGAGAACTACGCCGGAGCGGGTGCGGGGCGCAAGGTGCCCCCTCTCCCGCAAACGGAGCGGGAGAGGGGAGAAGGTGGAGCCGGGCGCCGCTCGGCGGGAGCCGTCATGTTCCCGCGTACCACTCGTAGCCCTGGTCGCTCCAGTACCCGCCGTTGCGCCTGGGCAGGAATGCGATGCGCGTGAGGTACTTCACGTTCTTGTAGCCCAGCTTGACGGGAGAGTGCAGGCGCGCCGGGGCGCCGTATGCCGGATCCAGCATCCCGCCGTCGCCTCCGTACGCGACCAGCGTCTGTGCATGCAGCGCGCTTTCCAGGTCCCAGCTCTCGTGGTACCCGCTGTCGAAGGACTGGAAGTCGACGTACCCGGCCTCCGGCATCACCCCCGCTGCCCGGGCCAGGTCGCCCACACGCACGCCGGTCCACTGCGTCACCGCCGTCCACCCCTCCACGCAGTAGTGGTTCACCCGCTGCGTGATCCGGGGGAGGCGCATCAGCTGCGGCAGCGTCAGCCGGAGCGGGCGCCGCACCAGCCCCGTTACCTCGAGCGTCCAGGCACCCCGGGCGGCCTCGTTCCACACCGGGACCGTCGGCGACACGTAGTAGCTCGGAAGCGCCGTCCCGGCCAGCTTCCGGCTTTCCGGCGCGTCCATCGCCAGGTGCCGGAACAGAACACGCTCCACGCCCTCGTTCCGTCGCTCCGCCCAGCGCAGGATCGCCTTTGCCTCCTCCGGCCCCCGCGAGTTGCACGCAGCCAGCAGCGCGGCGGCCGACGCGCCCCCCAGGCTAAGGAACGTCCGTCGGTCGATCGGGCTCATGGCTTTCTTCCGGGTGGGGAATGGACGGGGGCGCGGCACGGGGCGGGAGCAAGTGATGGAACGGCCGCGCGTTGCGTGTTTCGGGCGACAGCCGCTCGGCGTAGCCGCCCGTCACCATGGAGCGAATGGAGTACGGATCCACGCTCAGCACCATGAACACGTGCCCGAGCGCCAGGAACACCAGCAGCGCCATGGACACGAAGTGCCAGTAGCGGGCCCACGCGTAGCCGCCGAACAGGTCAGTGAGCGGGGCCAGCGACACCGGCTTCCAGATGGCGAGCCCCGTGAGCACGATCAGCGCGCCCAGGACGGGCATGGCGAAGTACGCGCCCTTCTGCAGCGCGTTGTGCTTGCCCTGCCGCGGGTGTTCGCGCCGCACGAACAGGTAGTACTTCACCATTTCCCACGCGTCACGCGGGTCGCGGCGGCGGGGCACCAGGTCGCGCCACTCTCCGTGCAGGTACACGAAACCCAGGTACACGAGTCCGTTCAGCACCAGCACCCACATCATGGCGAAGTGCCAGTTTCGCGCGCCAGCCAGCCACCCGCCGAAGGTAAGCCAGTCCGGCGCCGGCGTTCCCTCCCAGGGCCAGCAGCAGAACGCCTCGCCCCGCCGGGCAAAGCGGGGATACGCGTTGAAGATCTTCAGCCCGGAGGCCGCCATGACCGCGAGCGCGACCACGTTGACCCAGTGCGTGACTCTGACAACCCAGTGGTGTCGCTTCATGGCCGCCTTTGGTTCGAGGGGGGGCTACGCTCCGCGCCCCGTGCGGGGATCACCGCGCCGGAGCAAGGGCCGCACGGGCGATCCCCACGTTGAAGGTGTGGCACCACGCGATGACGTAGCGGTACTCCGCCAAGTCCGTCGGGGCGCGCACAGTGTACGCCTGCGTGCCGCGGGGCCTCCGCAGGTCGCCGATACGGATCACCTGCTGGTTGCGGTAGTTGGGCGTCTTGCTCAGGTACAGGTCCACGTTCGGCCCGCGCTCCGACGCGAAGTCGCGCCCCAGCGTGAGCGTGGCGGTACCGCCCGCGTCCTGCAGGCGAACGCCGCCCCGCGCCTGGTGCCCATCGAGCGCGGCGAAGGTGCCTGAACGGGAGGCCCGCGGCTGCGCCCCGTCGGTACCGGCCAGGAGCAGCGCGGCCGCGGCGGCGGCGCGGACCAGGGTACGTGCGAACATCGTCACCTCCGTCAGGCTGGTGGGCGCCCCTGCCTGGAGATTCCGGGCACAAAGGCGACCGACGTCGTTGCGGTGGGCGGGCCGCCACACCTTCAGGCGGGCGGATGCGGCGCATCGGCCAGGGTGGGGGCGGAGTGGTCGTCGGGGGGAGCGTGAGCGTCGCGGTCGTCGCCGTGCCGCCGCAGCGTACGGACCGGGATGACGGAGAAGTCGTACAGGCGGGGGTTCATCCGCTCCAGCGTACGAACCGCTTCCTCCAGGCGCACGAGCAGGCCGGTCTCGCCGGTGGGTACGACGAATGCCTCTCCCGTCAGCACGTGCCCGGCCTCGCGGAGCCGGACCTCCGCCGCCTCCACCCATTCCATCGCTTCCAGGTGCGCGCGGATCTCGTCCGGGAGCGGGTCCAGCTCGGCGCCCCCTACCCGGGTGGGGGTCATGTCCATCAGGTCCTTGACCACCCGCCCCAGGTGCGTGGCGCCGTCGCGCAGGATGCTGAGCGAGATGAGCGCCGCCGCCGCCGCGTCGGCCCACCACAGGCCGTACCCGATCCCCACCAGGCCCAGGATGGCCGCCCCCGCCGTCTGCCAGTCGGCCTTGTTCATGTCCGCGTCCACGCGGAGCGCCTTGTCGTGGAGCGTCCCGGCAACCCTGAGCTTCATCCGGCCCAGCACCACGGGGGGAACGGAGCTGGCCGCGAGCACGGCCATCATCACCCAGCCGTGCCAGACCTGCCGCCCCAGCAGCTCCACCGTGCCGATGGTGGGGTGCTCGCCGCTCGCCAGCTTGGAAACCGACTCGAAGAGCAGGTAGCCCCCCATGGTCACCAGCGCCACGGCCGCGCACAGGAAGGCGATCGCGACGGCCCGATGGAAGCCGTACGGATAGTCCTTGCTCGGCGGGCGGTCCTCGATCCGCACGGCGATCAGAAAGGCGGCCGGCGGAACCAGGCTCAGCACGTCCTCTACCCACGCGGTCTTCATCGCCTGGGACCCGCCCATCGAGAGGTAGATCACGACGATCGTCGGGCCCATGATCGCCAGCGTGATCCACTCCAGGCGCCGCGCGAGCCGGTGGTCCGGATGCCGCTCGCTGGCGGGCTCGGGTGCCTGGCGGACGCTCACGGCGCCTCTTCCCGCGCCAGGCGGCCGGCTTCGCCGCCCCGCTCGCGTAGAAATCGCTCGAGCCGCACGAGAAAGCCGTTCTCCCCGGGCGGCACGGCCATCACGTGGTGGCGCTCGCGGAGCACGGGCCCGGTCTCGCGCAAGCCCCACCGCGGCAGCAGCCAGTCGGGGCCCGCGGCCGGCCCGGCCGCCCGCCCGGGCTCTGCGGCCGGCACGGGAACGGCGCCCCGCCGCCGCAGCTCGGGCGTCGCGGGGTCTCCGGGGCGGACCGCCACGCGCACTCCCGTCAGCTCGCCGGGCGGTGCCGCGGACGGCCGCACGCCCACCCGCCAGCGCGTGGTGTGGTACGGCCGGGTGAGGGCGGCGCGCGCCTTCCAGGGCGAGCGGGAATCCAGCCCGCCGATCACCACGTCGACGTCGGAGTGCTCCAGCGCCTCCATCAGCTCCGCCTCCGTGCCGGGCACCCAGCGGACGCTGGCGCCGAGCTCGCGGGCAAAGTCGCGGGCGAGGCGCACCTCCACCCCGCGCGGTTCCCCCCCGGTGGGGACCACCCACGGCGCGCTGGCGATGATCCCCACCCGCAGCGTTCCGTGGCGCACCCGCTCCAGCGTCCCTCCCGGGTCGCGCGGCACCCCGCACGATGCACACGCCAGCGCCGCAAGCAACGCACCGAGGCCAGGCTTCAGGTTCATTCCGTCCCTCCGATGGAGTCCACGCCGCGAGGGAGGGCTCCGCCCCGCGCATCCAGCGCCAGACGGTCCTCGTCCCGAAAGGCCCAGAGCGCCAGAACCGCCGCGAAGATGATCAGCGACGGAAAGAACAGGACGTTGCTCCCCTCCAGGTACCATCCCCAGGGGTCCACGACCGACTTCCACACGCCCAGCAGGGTAACCCCGGTGATCGCCGCGATGAGCGGATACAGGTACTTGCGACCCACGCCCAGCCCGAGCAGCAGGCCGACGACGGCCTGCGCCACGCCGTAGACGGGCATCAGGCCACGCCCTCCGAACATGCCCGCGTAGAAGTGCTCCGAAACGGCGAGACCGTGGTCCGGGTCGGCCAGCTTGTCGGCCCCCCAGATCACCATCAGGTAGGCGATGGCCAGGCGCAGGAACAGGATGGCTCCGCGCTTCGCGCCGGACTCCGTGGGAAGGTGAGCGCCGGGGCGCGCGGGAGCGCCGGCAAGATCAATCATGCAGCATGGCGGTTGTCCCGTCGGATCGGGGTGATACAAGGGTCCGGCCCCGTGAAGCAGGGCGGAGCGGAATTGCTCCGCTCCGCGGCGGGACCGGACTACATCGCCGGCCGGTCGGGGTCCATGCTGTTTCCCGGCATGGGCTCGAACAGCAGCCGCTGCGTGTACTCGGTGGGCCGTCCTGCCTTCATGGCCATGATCTCTTCCCCGTACTTGCGCCTGGCCTCCGCCACGGAAAGGCGGCCTGTGGCGAGCTCGTGGGCCAGGTTCAGGGCCAGGAAGTTGGCCCCCTCCTTGTCGCACCGCGCCGACAGCTCGCCCTTGGTACGCTCGATGGTCACGCTGCCGTCGTACATGGCGATCTCGTCGAACATGGCCGGGGGCACCCGGTAGTCCACGAACTGCTCCATCACGTCGTCGTGCACCCCCGGAAAGGCGTGCGGCACCGCCCGGGCGGAGATGATGGTGCGCTTCCAGGGCCCCGTCTGGTTCCACACCGCCATCGTCGACGTCATTTCCGCCGGCGGGCCGTACTTGCCCATCATGAAGGCCATCGATTCCCGGGAAGCCGCCGACCAGCCGCGCATCGCCCCTTCCATCTCGGCGGCGCTCATCGCCCCCTCTCCGGGCGTCGCGCCCTGGGCCATGCCCGTGCAGGCGCCCAGCACCAGCACCGCCCCGCCCGCGGCGAGCGTGGCGCGGGCCCGCCGTGTGAACTGCATGCTTGCGTGTTTCATCGCTCGTTCCTCCATCGTGAGGTGAAAAGGTGACCTGCGCGAATCAGTTGGACGCCCTCTCGAAGCCGGTGAGGCCCAGGTAGGCGTGCTCCTCCTTGCTTCTGCCCACCGACGACGGCACGCGGTAGGGCGAGCCGGGCTCCTCCGTGAGCGCGCCGCTGGCGGCCCGCCGGAAGATGGAAACGCTGTGGCTCTGGAAGGCGCCCGACACGTACAGGTGCCCACCGGGCGCCTCGTACATGTCCTTGGTGTCGCCCATGGGCAGTCCGCCGCGGCGCGGAAAGGAGTTGGGGGTCAGCGATTGCGACAGGCGGCCGTCGGCGTTGATGTCGAACACGCTCACCACGTTGGAGCCGAAGCTCGCCGTGTAGAGCTTGCGTTGGTCGAGGCTCACCCACGTCCAGCACGCCTCGTCGTTCCGGACGTCCGTGGCGAAGTTCTGCACCTTGGCCGCCGTGCCGCCGTCGTGTACGGTGACGCTGTTGGCCTCCTTGGAGGAATGCAGGTTGAAGTTGGTCAGGTAGACGTGCTGGCCGCTCGGGCTCCAGGAGAGTCCGATGTTGCCGGAGACCCCCGTCTCCTCGTAGACCCCCCGCTGCGTCAGCGCTCCGCCCGCGAAGTCGTACAGGTACAGGCGCCCCGGCCGCTGCAGGGCCAGGTCCGGATCGGGAACCATGAAGTGGGTGACGCCCCAGGTGGAAACCGCCAGCCGGTTGCCGGCCGGGTTGAACTCCACCGTGGTGGGCCCGCCGTTCGTCCCGCTCTCGTACGTGGCGCCGATGCGGCTGAACTCCAGCACGCCGGTCGCCGTGTTGAAGGTGAACACGGCCAGGTTGCGCAGCGTGCTGGACTGCACGGTGCCGAACTGCTTCGCCGGGCTCCCCTGGAAGTTGGGGTTGCTGTGCTGGTTGGCCACCACGACGTGCGTCGCGCCGCCCGCGGCGCTCACCGCGATGGAGACCGGACGGATGCCGCGGGAATCCATGTTGTCCATGCCGGGGGTCGCGGGGTTCTGGTCGACCCGGGTCAGGCCGCCGTTCGCGCGGTCCACGCGGAACACGGAGACGGTGCCGTTGGTGGGGTTTCCCCCCGCGTTCACCGCCAGCAGGTAGTCGCCCACCATCCTCAGCGCCCACTGCGTGTCGAAGTCCCCCTCGGCCGCGTCTCCGCTCCCGCCGCTCGCGTATGGGGAGCCGGACAGCTCCGTCAGCTGGCCGTCGCCGGCGCGGCCCAGGGCGACGATCGCGTTCCCGGCCGAGTTGTTGGTGCTGGTGTAGAGGAAACCCGCGAAGTCCCGCTGGTCCAGCCCGGTGCCGTCGCGCTCGCATGCGCTCAGCGCCAGTGCGCCGGCCGTGATGCAAGCCACGTTGCGTACCCTGGTTCTCATGCTGCCTCTCCTGCTCGAAGGACTCGGAGAGGGAAGAATTCCGTCCCCGCCGTACGGTTCGGCCGATGACACCCGCTAACCACCCGCGTATCTGACGCGTAAAACGGATCAGTTCAGCTCCGTACAGAGACGTATACGTCCACGCGGCAATAGGTTCCCAGGTGGCCGAGAGCGGTGGTGAACGATGTGGATCGGGATTGATCGCGGCCCCGGTCGTGCATCGGGGTGAAGCCGTTCCGTCTCCGGGCCAGTCCGGCCCGCGGATCACCCCCGGTCTCTACCGGACAGCATGATACATGTGTGACACGATTTCTGCGTCAAAGAGCGATGCAGGTGGTACGCAGGGCGCCTGCTTCGACGACGAGGCCCTCCCCTGCATGGACGATGTCTATCGCTTCGCGCGATCGCTGACGCGCCACGAGCAGGATGCCCAGGACCTGGTGCAGGAAACCTTTCTCCGGGCGTACCGGTCGTGGGAAACGTTCGAGGCGGGGAGCGACTGCCGCCGGTGGCTGTTCACCGTCTGCCGCAGGGCGTACCTGCGCAGCCGCGAGCGGGTGGATACGCGCGAAGCGCACGAGGTGGGCGACGCCGACGCGCTCCCGGCCGTTCTGCTGCACGCGCACGCGGTGCGCGACGGGACCGACGACCTCCTCACCCGCCTGGACCTGGGCCCGGCGCTGCGAAGGGCATTCGGAACGCTGGGCGAACCCTTCCGGGCGGCGGTCGTGCTGGTGGATGGGAGCGGGTTCAGCTACCAGGAGGCGGGCGAGATCCTTTCCGTTCCCGTGGGCACCGTGCGGTCGCGCCTCTTCCGGGGGCGCCGCATGCTGCAGGAACTGCTGTTCGCCCACGCCCACGACCTTGGCTTCGCCAGGCGCGACATTCCGGCCGGCGCAACTGACGATGAGCGATAAGGAGCTGATGGATTGCCATGCGGCGATGCGGATCCTGTGGGAGTACCTTGACGAGGAGCTGTCGTCGGAACGGGCGCACGACGTGCGCGCGCACCTGGCCGGCTGTGCCGAATGCTATGGCCACTACCGGTTCGAGGCGCGGTTCCTGGAAGCGCTGGAGAGCGCCGCGCGTGACGAATGTGCTCCGCCCCAGCTGCGGAGCCGGGTGATGGACGCGTTGTCGGCCGAGGGATGGCGGGCGGAGTTCGGCGAATGCTGAACGGCGGCTCCGCGCCGATCGTCCAGGAGGCGCTCGGCGAGGGTGACGTGGCCGCGGTGCTGCGCGATCGCATCGTCAGCGGCCTTCACCGGGGCAGGCTGCGCAGCGGCGAGCGGCTTCCCAGCCTCCGCGAGGTGGCCGAGGAGCTGGGGACGGACTACCGCACCGCGTCTACCGCGTACCGGAAGCTCGAGGAAGAGGGGCTGGTAGAGGTGCGGGGGCGCTCGGGCGTGTACGTGGCCGAGCAGGAGCGCATCGGCGGGCTGCTGCTGAGCGAGTCGGCGCAATGGCTGGCCGGCGTGATGGCCGGGGCCTGGAAGCGGCAGATCATGGTGCCGGGCCTGCCGGAGCTGATCCACCGCTGCATGGATGCGTCGTGGATGAGGTGCGTTTTCGTGGAATCCACCGAAGACCACCTGGTGGCCTTCTGCGCCGAGCTCGAGCCGGCGTTCGGCCTGCGGTGCATCCCCCTGTACGTGGCGCCCTCTGCCGGCGGGGATGGAAGCGTGGTTTCCGACCAGGAGCGCGAGCGCCTGCGCCAGGAGCTCGCCGGGGCGCACCTGGTGCTCACCACCTCGTTCCACAGCGCGATGGTCCACGGGCTGACCGAGAGCACGCAGACGCCGATGGTCGTGCTGAAGGTGGGGCACGAGCTCGCCACGGCCATCCGCCGGCAGCTGCGGCGGGGAAGCCTGACGGTGGTGTGCACGGACCCGCGCTTCGGCGAGCGGGTGCGGTACGTGTACGGGGGCGATCAGCGCGACGCCATTCGGGTGGTTCGCGCCGACGACCCGTGGGCCGTGGCGCAACTCGATCCCGATGAGCCGGTGCTGCTTACCCGGGCGGCGCGGCGCCGGCTGATGGACGACGTCCACCTGCGCCTGCTGACCCCCCACTCGCCCACGTTGTCGTTCGAGTCGGCGCGGGAGCTCAGCGCCGCGCTGATCCGCCTGAACATGGAACGCGCGGGCGAGGGGGCAGCCGTAGCCTGACACCGCGCGTGCCGCTGGGGAAAGCGGAAGCCCCGACCCAGGCCGCTGTCGCGTCCTGTTCGGGGCTTCACCTGCACGCGCACCTGCCGGCGCGCGGTCGAATTCTCCCCCTCCCCTGCGCAGCGGGAGACGGGGGCCGGGGGGAGGGGCTCCCAAGGCATGCGAGTCAGCCAGCTATCCGGCGCTGATGTCATCCCGATGGAGCGGCCACGCCGTACCTGCCGCGTGAGCCAAACACCGCAGCGACTGAGGGATCTGCCACACACCAGGCGTGATGCTACGCCGACGAGGAAACACCGTGGCTTCTGCGGTTTCGTTTGCGGCTGTCGAATGATAAGCCATAGCCTGGTGCGAGCCGTCTCGCGGGCGTTTGAAGGACTGTGTGGCGGATCCCTCAGTCGCTGCCGTCAACGGTTTGGATGCAGGCTCGTCGTGGCCGCTCCATCGAGATGACATACGGCGGGATTCGGGTTCGCGCACGCATCCACGACGCCGCCCGAAGTTCCCCCCTCTCCGCACGCAGTTTGTGCGGGGAGGGGCCGGGGGAGGGGCACCTACGCCGGACAGGCGCTCGCGCGCGGGTCGCGGACGAACTCGACGACGTCGTCCAGCACGGGGGCGCTGCGGAGCCGGGGCACGGCGAGCGCCACGACGATCTCCACGTGCCCGAGCCCGCGGTACACGACGGAGCGGGCGCACCCGCCCCGCTCCCGGATGCGCACCGCCAATCCGCTGGAGTTGGCGGGCGATACCGTCTCGTCCTGGACGCCGTGGAGGAGCAGGAGTGGGGGCTCTCGCCCATCCACGTGCGTGCCGGCATAGGTGGCCGGCCACCCCTCGGCCGGCCCCATCAACGCCTGGACGTCTGGCGCCGTCCACGTGGTATCCACCGGGCCGGCGAGCGACACGAAGCCGCGGACGCTCCCCGCCGGCACCCCCGCGTCGCGCAGGTACCGCTCGTCCAGCGCCAGCAGTGCCGCCGTGTGACCACCCGCCGAGTGGCCCACGACGACGATGTTCCCCGGATCGCCACCGAAACGCGCGGCGTTGTCGCGCGCCCAGCGGACCGCCTGCGCCGCGTCGAGCACCCAACCGGGAAAGCGCACCTCCGGATACAGCCGGTACTCGGGCACTACGACGGCGATGCCGCGCCGGGTGAAGGCATCGCCCAGAAGCCGGTACTCGTCCTTCGTCCCTGCCTGCCAGCGGCCGCCGTAGAGAAAGACCACCACGGGCAGCGGCCCCGCGGCCGTCCGCGGTCGATACACGTCCAGCTGCTGGCGCGGCCCGGTGCCATACGCCACGTCCTGCGTGCGGACGAAGTGGCTCCCCAGCAGAAGCGCTTCGCCCACCCGCCGCGGCGAGCATCCCGCCGCCAGAAGGAGCACGAGTGCGAAAAACGGAACGCGGAGGAAGCCGGTCCCCGGCCCCTCCGCGCGATCCGATCCCACTGGCGATCCGCCGCTCTTCATCACGCGGCGCCCGCCACCGCTTCCTCGTGGGCCGCCCACCCGGGAATCGCGTCGAAGACGCGGAGCGCCAGCGGCACCTTGCCGAACGGCGCGCTCACCTGCACACCCTGGATCATGGGCAGCGCCGCGGCCAGCATCTCCTGGGCGATCAGCGTTCCCTCTTCCACACCGCGCTCCTTGCTCTCGGCGCTCGCCCGGCGCATGCGCGCCATCACCTCGTCGGAGACGACCACGCCGGGCACCTCGTTGGCCAGGAACTCGGCGTTGCGTGCGGACACCAGGGGCCAGACCCCCGCGATCACCGGGATCTTCAGCCCGTCCTTTTCGATGCGCTCCACGAACGCCTCCAGCTGCCGCAGGTCGAACACGGGCTGGGTGATCGCGTACTCGGCCCCGGCCTCCACCTTCCAGTAGAAGCGCCGCATCTCGTGCTCGAAGTCTTCCGCGCCGGGGTTCACGCCCACGCCCACGACGAAGCTGGTGGGCTCGCCCAGGGCGTTGCCGCCGGGGTCCAGCCCGCGGTTCAGGCGCGACACCAGGTTGGTCAGCCCGATGGCGTCGATGTCGAACACGGCCGTGGCGTCCGGATACGGCCCCATCTTGGGCGGGTCGCCGGTGATCAGCAGCAGGTTGCGCAGCCCCAGCGCCTGCGCGCCCAGCAGGTCGCTCAGCATGCCCAGCAGGTTGCGGTCGCGGCAGCAGTAGTGCACCACCGCCTCGATTCCCACCTGCTGCTGGATGAGGATGGCCGTCGCCAGCGCACCCATGCGCGACTGCGCGCGCGGGCCGTCGGGCACGTTCACGCCGTCGACGCCCGCCTGCTTCAGCAGGCGCACGCCGTCCAGCATGACCTCGGGGTTGGACCCGCGGGGCGGAACGATCTCCACGGTGGTCAGGAACTCGCCCGCGGCCAGCTTGCGCCCCCACGCGGAGCGCTCGGGGAGCGGCACGGGATCGCGCGGCGCGGCGCCCTCCGAGTCGGGCTCGGAAACGACGACGCGCGGCTCCGCGGCGGGAGACAGCATCCGCACCGCGCCGGCCATGGCCGCCACGTGCTCCGGCGTGGTGCCGCAGCACCCGCCGATCAGCCGCACGCCCTTGCGGATCATCCGCGCGGCGTAGCTGGCCATGTACTCGGGCGAGGCCATGTACATCGTGCGCCCGTCCACCTGGCGCGGCAGACCGGCGTTGGGCTGCATCACCACGGGGCGCGAGGTGGCGGCCATCAGCCGGTCGGCCGCGCTGAGCATGGCGCTGGGGCCCACGGAGCAGTTGAGGCCCACCACCTCGGCGCCCCACTCGCCCAGTCGCTCGGCCAGCAGCGCCACGTCGCTGCCGAACGCCGTCGTGCCGTCCTCGCGGATCACCATCTGCGCCACGATGGGCAGCTCCGACGCTTCGCGGACCCCCAGGATGGCCTGGTGGATCTCTTCGAGGTCGGCGAAGGTCTCCAGGATGAACAGGTCCACGCCGCCCTCCACCAGCGCCTCGGCCTGCTCGCGGAAGAAGCCGCGGGCCTCCTCGCGCGCCGTGGGGCCGTACGGCTCGATCCGCAGCCCCAGCGGCCCGATGGCGCCGGCCACGTATACGCGGTCGCCCGCGGCCGAGCGGGCGATCTGCGCCGCGGCCACGTTCATCTCGCGGACCCGGTCGTCGAGCCCGTGGCGCGCCAGCTTGGGGCGGTTGGCGCCGTAGGAGTTGGTCTCGAGGATTTCCGCGCCGGCCTTTACGTAGGCGCGGTGGATGTCGCGCACCAGGTCTGGCTGGGTGAGCGAAAGCTCGTCGTAGCAGCGGTTGATGTAGACGCCCTTGGCGTACAGCATGGTCCCCATGGCCCCGTCGAAGAGGTGGGGACGTCCATCGGCCAGCAGGCGGCGAAAATCGCGCATGGGTCTTCCTGTATGTGAACCCCTGTTAGATGGGGGCTTCGCCCGCGTATCGCAGGGGCTGCTTGTCGGCGACGGGAACGATCCAGAGCACCTGCCCGTTCCTGTCCAGCCCGATCTCGGTGTCGCCGCCGTCCGTTACGCACCCGGCGCCCTTGGGATACACCCAGCGGGCGACCGTGCGCGGCCGCAGCGAGTTGATGGTCTCGTCGATGGTCGGCCGCGGCGTGCCGGCGACGAAGTGCGCGGCGAGGTGCGAGAGCGAGCTCGTCTCGCAGCGGTGCGGAGGCTGGCCCAGCAGGCCGACCACGGCCGTGGTATCGTCGCCCACCATCACGTCCACCGCCGCGCCCTCGCGCTTGCGCGAGCCGGAGAACAGCAGCGTACCACCCACCACCAGCAGGCCCAGGACGATGATGCCGGCGCTCACCATGCGCGACTTGTTCTTGTTGACGCGCAGCGCGTCGTCTACCCGGGTGACGTAATCGTTGGCGATGAGTGCCTCCTGCGGCTGGGCCCGCGCGCGGGCCGAATGGGGAAACCGATGCAACCGGCGGCGCGATTGCAGGTTTCCTGCCGTTTGGTGAAACGTGCGACCGCTACCGGGATCAGGCGCCCCGCCCCTGGGCTCCTCCCCCTCTCCCGGGCCCCTCCCCCTGCCCCTCCCGCACAAACTGCGTGCGGAGAGGGGAGAACTTCGTGCGAGGGTCGACAGGGCTCGGCGCATGCCGCGGCGGGCCCCTCCCCCGGCCCCTCCCCCGGCAAACTGCGCCGGGAGAGGGGAGAACTTCGATCCGGGTTCGACGGGGTGCCGGTGCATGCCTCTGGGAGCCCCCTCCCCCCGGCCCCCTTCCCCCGCTGCGCAGGGGAGGGGGAGACCTGAATCGCGCCCCGGCCGGCCCCGCGCGCTCGACTGCGCATGCAGTCCGTGAAGGCGGACTTTGGGCCGTCGTTGCCGCGACTTCAGTCGCCCCAGCAGGGCCGGGCTCCGTGCCTCCCCGCCCGCCGCCACACCTCACCTCGAAGTGTACCCCCTCTCCCACGCTGTTTGTGGGAGAGGGTGGACGAGCCTAGGCGAGGACGGGTGAGGGCCCCACGGCAGCCGAGGCCTCGACTACGGTGACCGCTGCCGCGCCCGTACTGTTACGTGCCCCAGGCTAGATCCTTCGGCCCGCGACGGCCGGGGTGCGGGCCAGTGCCGGGCGCTTGGGCCTCTTCAGGATGACAGGCCTTTGTTGAGGATCCCAACTGCCTGGGCGACGCTCCACATTGGCTCCCTTCCCCCGCGCAGTTTGCGGGGGAAGGGCTGGGGATGGGGGGCGCCGGCGGCATGCGCCACAGCCGGCCCATCCGCCTCCGTTCTTTACTTCGGCGGTTTGCGCTCCCACTTCACCGGCCGCGTCGCGCGCGGGTGCACGTCGAGCTTGCGTGCCCAGGCGCGGAA
>NZ_DASVSF010000083.1 GCF_036388275.1 Longimicrobium sp. | reverse complement strand
GGTGACAGCAGGGGTTTGGCCCTCATCTGCGTCCACTCGGGAGACGGAGCAGCGCGCATTCCGGTGCGTAGACGCCACACACTCCTACGTCGACGACGGGTTTGACGCGGCCTCAAACCTACGCTCCCACGGCATTTTTGCAGACTGCGCCTTGTATTCCGGCCCTGACACCCCTATCAGAGATGTGGGTAATGGGTAGGCTGCGCAGGGGAGGGGGAGATTTTTCAGATCCAGCGGGCAGCCTGTCATCCAGAGGTCCGACATTTCGCCCTCGCACGGCCATTTGTCATCCAGAGGCCCGAGCGCACCAAATCTGCCCGCAGCACAACCCACGCGGGCCGAAGGATCTAGCCGCGGCCACGAATTACCTCGGGCGCGGCAGCGGTCCCAATACCCGAGGCCTCGGCCCCGCTGGGGCGACTGAACTCGCGGCAACAAAGGCCCAAAGTACGCCTTCGCGGACTGCACGCGCAGTTGGGTGCGCCCGGGCCAGCCGAAGCGCGATTCAGGTCTCCCCCTCCCCTGCGAAGCGGGGGACGGGGGACGGGGGGAGGGGGCCCCGGAGGCATGCGCCGGCACCTTGTAGGACCGCAATCGAAGTCCCCCCGCTCCCGGCGCAGTTTGCCGGGGGAGGGGCCCACCCGCGGCCCGCAACCTGCCTCGCCCCGCCGCTCATCCGCATCCCCCACCACCTCACCCGGAGAACGCCGCCGTGCCCGAGAACGGACTGCCGCCCGCCCTGGTCATCGAACGCGTGGTGCTGCTGGGCTACATGACCTCGGGCAAGAGCACCGTGGGGCAAGCGCTGGCGCGGCGGCTGGAATGGGGCTTCCTGGACTTCGACGTGGAGATCGAGCGCCGCGAGGGCCGCACGATCAAGCAGATCATCGGCGCGGACGGCCAGGAGGCGTTCCGGCAGATGGAGGCGGCGTTGACGGCGGAAGTGGCCGAGCAGCCGAGGGTCGTCCTGGCGCCGGGCGGCGGCTGGATTCTGCGCCCCGAACAGCTGGACCCTCTCGGCGCCACCACGCTCTCCGTGTGGCTTCGCGTCTCCGTCGACGAAACCGTGCGCCGCCTGCGCGCCGACACCATCGACCGCCCGTTCCGCGAGCACCCCGACCCGCGCGGGATGATCGCGTCCATGCTGGCGGAGCGTGAGCCGCTGTACCGCCTGGCCGACGTCTCCATTCCCGCCGAGGGCCGCTCGCCCGAGGACATCGCCTTCGAGATCGAGACCATCATCCGCACTCGCCGCGAGGTGAGACTGCGGTAACTACGGTAACTGCGGTCGCTACGGTCACTACGGTCGGGACGGGAGCAGTGGCACGGCGGGGCCTCGGCTACGGCGTTCTCGGCGACGTGTGTGGCGGATCCCTCGGTCGCTGCGGTCCACGGTGTATGGGCGAGTTCGGCGGGGCCGCTCCGTCGGGATGACAACGCCAGCGCGTGTGCGGCCCACCGTTGTGACCGTAGTTACCGTCGTGACCGTAGTTACCGCTGTCCCGTACTTACCGCTGTTCCAACCGCGGTTCTCGTGGTATTTTCGGACCTCGAAAGAGCCCCGCGGCCCGCCGCGCTGACCGTTTCCTGATCCTGATCCGATGAGCAATACAGATACGTCGCGGTTCATCTACGTGATGAAGGAACTGCGCAAGGTGGTTCCGCCCAACCGCGAGATCCTCAAGGGCATCTGGCTGTCGTTCTACCCGGGCGCCAAGATCGGCGTCGTGGGCGCCAACGGCAGCGGCAAGAGCTCGCTGCTGCGCATCATGGCCGGCGTCGACAAGGACTTCAACGGCGAGGCGTGGGCGGCCGAGGGCACGCGCATCGGCTACCTGGCCCAGGAGCCGGAGCTGGACCCGGCGCTGGACGTGCGCGGCAACGTCGAAGAGGCCGTGCGGGCCCAGCGCGAGGTGCTGCGCCGCTTCGAAGAAGTGAACATGAGCTTCGGCGAGCCCGACGCCGACTTCGACAAGCTGCTCGAAGAACAGGCGCGGCTGCAGGACCAGATCGACGCGGCCAACCTGTGGGAGCTGGACCGCAAGATCGAGATCGCCATGGAGGCCCTGCGCCTGCCGCCCCCCGATGCGCGGGTGGAGAGCCTGTCCGGCGGAGAAAAGCGCCGCGTGGCGCTCTGCAAGGTGCTGCTGGAAGAGCCCGACATGCTGCTGCTCGACGAGCCCACCAACCACCTCGACGCCGAGTCGGTGGCCTGGCTGGAGCACCACCTGGCCGCGTTCACGGGCACCATCGTCGCCATCACCCACGACCGCTACTTCCTGGACAACGTGGCGGAGTGGATCCTGGAGCTGGACCGCGGCGAGGGCATTCCCTGGAAGGGCAACTACACCAGCTGGCTCGAGCAGAAGCAGGAGCGGCTGCGGAAGGAGGAAAAGCAGTCGTCCGCGCGCCAGCGCACGCTCGACCGCGAGCTGGAGTGGGTGCGCATGGCCCCTCGGGCGCGGCAGGCCAAGAGCAAGGCCCGCCTGACCAGCTACGAAGAGCTGCTGAACGCCGACCAGAAGGAGCGCGCCTCCACGGCCGAAATCATCATCCCCGCCGGGCCGCGCCTGGGCGACGAGGTGGTGGTGTCGGACGCCGTGGCCAAGGGGTACGGCGACAAGCTGCTGGTGGAAGACCTGAACTTCCGCCTGCCGCGCGGCGGAATCGTGGGCGTCATCGGCCCCAACGGCGCGGGCAAGACCACGCTGTTCCGCATGATCACGGGGCAGGAGCAGCCCGACGCGGGCGCGCTGAAGGTGGGGTCCACCGTCAAGCTGGCGTACGTGGACCAGAGCCGCGACTCGCTGAACGGCGAGAACACCGTGTGGCAGGAGATTTCGGGCGGGCAGGAAACGCTGGAGCTGGGCCGGCTGAAGATGAACTCGCGTGCCTACTGCGGGTGGTTCAACTTCAAGGGAAGCGACCAGCAGAAGCTGGTGAAGCACCTGTCGGGCGGTGAGCGCAACCGCCTGCACATGGCCAAGCTGCTGAAGGAAGGCGGCAACCTGATCCTGCTCGACGAGCCCAGCAACGACCTGGACGTCGACACGCTGCGCGCGCTGGAAGACGCCCTGCTGAACTTCGCCGGCTGCGCGGTGGTCATCAGCCACGACCGCTGGTTCCTGGACCGCATCGCCACGCACATCCTGGCGTTCGAGGGCGAAAGCCGCGTCGTCTTCTTCGAAGGCAACTACCAGGAGTACGAAGCCGACAAGAAGCGCCGCCTAGGTGCCGACGCCGACATCCCGCACCGCATCAAGTACAAGCGCCTCGTGCGGGCGTAAGCGGCGCCGAATGCGCCGTGTGCAGAATGGTTATTTGCTGAGCCTCGGCGCGTTCCATAACCCGAATCCGGGAGCATGACGTGGATCCCCGCGCGGTGGATGCCAGCTATCGTACGTTTCCTCCATTCTCGGAATGGGCGAAAGCGTCGATCGACCATGCGCGCTGGGATCGCTACTCCGCAATTGTTGCCGAGCGCGGGCGAGTCTCTCCTGATGAACTCGCTCGTGCGCGAGAGGTTGTGAAACGTGCAGCCGCGGTAGATACCGGCGCAATCGAAGGGCTGTACGAAGTAGATCGTGGGTTTACTTTCACCGTGGCTACTCAAGCTGCGGTGTGGGAAGCTGCAATGGACTCGAAGGGCCAGCAAGTTCGAGCCTTGTTCGAGTCGCAACTCCGTGCCTATGACTACGTCCTCGATGTCGCGACGAACCGCACTCCTATCTCGGAAACGTGGATCCGCACACTACATCAGGAACTCTGTGCAGCTCAGCAGACCTATTCGGTAATGACCGAAGTAGGGCCTCAAACGCACCAACTCCCAATAGGCGAGTACAAGCATCTCCCCAACCACGTGCGGCTCGCGGGCGGGGGCACGCACGCGTACGCGCCTGTAGATTTGGTGCCTGCTGAGATGCATCGCTTCTGTGAAGTGCTTAGGAGCGAAGAGTTTCTCTCTGCCCATCCCGTTCTACAGGCATCATACACCCATTATGCTTTCGTAGTCATCCATCCGTTTGCTGATGGCAACGGTCGCGTGGCACGTGCTCTCGCGTCGATCTTCACGTACCGTGCGCACTCCATTCCATTGATGATCCTCGTCGAGAACCGGAAGGAATACCTGGACTCACTGGCGGGGGCGGACCGAGGAAATTACCAGCGTTTCATTGATTTCACGATGGAGAGAGCACTGGATTCGATCCTGTTGGTGAATGAGAGCCTGGGCGCTGCATTGAGCCCGCAGCCGGCGGATGCACTCGGAGAGTTGCACGCACTCTTCACCACCCCGGGCGGATACACGCAGGAAGATGTTGAGAAAGCGGGGCAGGAACTCTTCGAGCAAGTTGGGCACGAGTTCGAATCCCAAGCCAAACGCTATGAGCAGGGTGAGCGGCTTCGGATCGCCGTTCAACGCGCGAACCGCTTCGATCACGGGCTTGTGACCGTCCCGGCGGGCCGGGTGGTTACGGGCGGGGAGTGGGACACGGTGGGTCTAGGCTTTAGGATCGGACCGCCGGTCAAAGCCACTCTTTACGTTGATTATGTGGTCACCGTGCCACTCAATGCTGATCGAGATGACGACATAAGCCTGGTTGAAACGGCCACTCAGCGCCGCGTGTTCAGCGCTCGCGTTTCCGAATTGGTGCACGGGCCGACCGCAGCTTTGAAAATGCGCCTCACGATCGGAGTGGAGCGAATCTTTGGGGAGGCTCTCAACAATTTGCTTCTAAACACCCGGAAGACGGTTCAACCAGCGGAGGACGGCTCTACATAGCGCCTCATGCGCATTCTAAGGTTAGTAGGCACACCCCCAAAAGGGTGGCCGCGAGGACGCGGCCACCCTCCTTCTTTTCTCACCATCCTCCGCGCCTCCGCGTAAGACTCGTTGGCTAGTTCTGCGGCGTCTCGGGGGCGTGCGGGCCGCCGATGGCGGGCAGCGTGTCTGGCTCGTTGGGTTCGGAGAGGATGCGTACCGGGCGTTCGACTGGGCGCGCCTCGGGTGCCTTGCGCGCAGTGCGCGGCGGCTGGATCGCGCGGCCGGTGCCGGTGGGCGCGCGTGCGGGCTCGCTCTGGCGCGGCCGGTACTCGTCCAGGCCCAGCGCGCCGTTGAAGCGGAAGTCGTATTCCCGCGCCGAACGGGCGACCGGCGACGCGGCCAGCCGCTGCTCCGCTTGACCCAGTCCCCACGTGGCGCCGCGCCGGGCATCCGGGTCGCCGTCGCGGGCGGCGGCCCAGAGGTCGGCCAGGTTCACGTCGTACGTCACCTGCAGCTCGGGCCCGATCGACGGCCCGGGCGTGGCGTCGCGTACCAGCGCGTTGGTTGGCTTCGCTGGAGCGGCGCTCGCCAGCGGAGCGGGCGACGGCTCCATCCGACCCAGACGCCGATCTGTCGACCGCCGCGGCTGCGGGCGCGCGGGGTCATCGATCGAGGCGGCGACGGCTGGCGTGGGCCGCGGAGCCTCGGCGTTCGTGCGGACGGACGGGGCGGCGGTGGCGAGCGGCAGCAGGGCCAGCGCCCCGGCCGCGGCGCACGCCAGGGCCACGCGTGCGGATACGCTGTCGCGGGCGCGCGCGCCGTCCAGCACCGCCACCACGCGGTCTTCCAGTTGCGAACGCGCCGCCATTCCCACCGCCGCGGCCGCGGTCAGGCGCACGGGGCGAAAGGCGCGGGCGACGGCCAGCAGGTGGCCCGCGTAGTCGGAGGCGCGCGTTCCCGCGGCGAGCACGCGGTCGTCGCACGCCTGCTCGCGCTCCTCGCGCATGCGGTGCGCGGCCCACCACGCGCCCGGGTGAAACCAGTACATCGCGCAGCCCAGCGAGGCCACGAGCTGCCACAGGCAGTCACGCCGCGCCACGTGCGCAAGCTCGTGCAGCAGCACCACGCGCTGCCGCTCCGCCGTCCACCCGTCCGCCTCAGCGGGCAGGAGCACGGCCGGGCGCAGGACTCCCCACGTCATCGGCATGGCGCCGCCCGACGCGCGAAGGAGGCGCACCCGGCGGGTGACCCCCAGCTCGCGCGCGGCCGACTCCATCCGCTCCTTCCACTCACCGCCGCTGATGGGCGCCGCGCGGCCGGCGAGCGCGCGCACCGCGGCCTGCGCCACCACCAGGCGGACGAGCGCGATGAGCACGCCCGCCGCCCAGAGCGCGAGCGCGATGGTTCCCCACGGCAGCGCGGCGAGCGCCGCAGCCCGCGCACCCGGAACGAGGAGCGCGGGGTGGATGGCATCTACCGACACGAACGCCAGCTCCCAGTGCGGCAGCACCAGCGACAGCGCGGGAAGGGCCAGAAGCGAGATCATCGCCAGCCCCCACACCAGGTGCCGCGCCGCCGCCGACCGCCGCCGCATCAGCGCGGCAGCCAGCGCCGCGGCAGCCAGCAGCAGCGTCCCGCGGGCGACCAGCCATACGGCCGGCGCCAGCCACGGGGCGGCATCGTGGGCGGGGAGCGGGATGGCCATCCGTCAGTGGCCCTGGCTGCGCGCCGTTTCGATCAGGCTGGCGATGCGCTCCAGCTCGGCTTCGGACATCCGGTTGCGCGATTCGTCCAGCAGCGCGGCGACCGCGGCCTCGGTGGAGCCGCCGAAGAAGGTGCGTACCATGTGCGAAAGCGCGCTGCGCCGGGCCGACTCACGCGGAACGGTGGGCAGGTACAGGTAGCGCGGGCCGTCCTGCTCGTGCGCCAGGTGACCCTTCTCTTCCAGGATGCGCATCAGCGCGCGGACGGCGGAGTAGCTGGGCGGCTCGGGAATGCGGTCCAGCACGTCGTTCACGCTGGCTTTTCCCAGCCGATAGACCACGTCCATGATCTGCCGCTCGCGGCGGCTGAGGTCGGATGCGGTGGATGCGTCGGGCATTGCGGCGGATGGTCGGGCGAATGGTAGGTCGCTAAGGAATTAGCAGCTTGCGAAGGGTAGGCGCGCGCCGGGAAGGTGTCAAGGAAAACGGCCCGGCCGCGCGGATCCGGAGATGCGGGAATCGTGGCACATCCGTGGTTCAACCCGCGCCGAAGCGGGGAGTTCCACTGTCCACTATGCTAAAATCTTACCGGTGGCGCTGAGGTGAAATCCGCATCACCATTGGATTGGGACGGGCGCGGCGCGGGGTCAGAAATCCGCGTCTGCCACGTTCCATCTCGGGTCCCTTTCCCACCTCCCAGAGGGAGATCGCCATGGCAGCACGCTTCGTCAGCACCCTGTTCGCCCTGCTCCTGCTGCTCGCGTCCCAACCTGGCCGGGCACAGGCGCCCGCGGTGGTCACGGGCCGCGTCACCAATCCGCAGGGCCAGCCCGAGGCTGGAGTCCTCGTCCGCATCCAGGCCTACAACGTGGGTTCGGCAACCACCGCGGACGGCACGTACCGGCTGGTGGTTCCCGCCGAACGCATCCGGGCCGGATCGACGGTCCAGCTCACCGCCAGCCGCGTGGGGCTCGGCACGGTGATGCGATCGATCACCCTTCAACCCGGTGCGAGCATCATCCAGAACTTTACGCTCGCTCCGCAGGCGCTGACACTCGAGGGGGTCGTGGTAACCGGGACCGCGCCGCGAGTTTCCAACCGGGCACCGCTGGGGGCCGCGACTTCGTCCGTGAGTGCGCACCAGCCCGGGGCTCCGGGACGCGGCTACAACACGGAGGAATACAACCCGATCGAGGAGAACGCGTTTCACGCCGCCGCGCGCACCCCGCTCAGCACCTTTGCGGTGGACGTGGACCGGGCCTCGTACAGCAACGTCCGCCGGTTCATCCGTGACGGCGGGGCGCCCCCGCGCGACGCGGTGCGCATCGAGGAGATGGTGAACTACTTCTCGTACGCCTATCCCGATCCCACCGGCGAGCACCCGTTCGCCGTGGTCACCGAGGTGGGCTCGGCGCCGTGGAACCCGCGGCACCAGCTGGTGCGGATCGGGCTGCAGGGGCGGCGGATGCCCCGGGCCGACCTGCCGCCCAGCAACCTGGTGTTCCTGGTGGACGTCTCCGGGTCGATGGACGAACCCGACAAGCTGCCCCTGGTGCAGCAGTCGCTTCGGCTGCTGGTGAACGAGCTTTCGGCGCGCGACCGCGTGGCCATCGTCGTCTACGCGGGCGCGGCGGGGCTGGTGCTGGAATCCACCCCGGGCGACCGCAAGGACGAGATCCTGGACGCCATCGAGCGCCTGGAGGCGGGCGGCTCCACCGCGGGTGCGCAGGGAATCCGGCTGGCGTACGAGGTGGCGTGCCGCAACCACATCGCCGGCGGAAACAACCGGGTGATCCTGGCCACCGACGGCGACTTCAACGTGGGGGTCAGCAGCCAGGGAGAGCTGGTTCGGCTGATCGAGGAAAAGCGCGAGCAGGGCACCTTTTTGACCATCCTGGGCTTCGGCAGGGGCAACCTGGCCGACGCGCGGATGGAGCAGATGGCCGACCACGGCAACGGCAACTACGCCTACGTCGACGACCTGATGGAGGGCCGCAAGGTGCTGGTCACCGAGATGGGCGGCACCCTGTTCACCATCGCCAAGGACGTGAAGCTGCAGGTGGAGTTCAACCCCGCGCGGGTGTACGCGTACCGGCTGATCGGGTACGAGAACCGCCTGCTCGCCGACGAGCACTTCAACGACGACCGCAAGGACGCGGGGGAGATCGGCGCCGGGCACTCCGTCACCGCGTTGTACGAGGTGGTGCCGGTGGGCGCCGACAGCGGGGTCCGCGTGGGAACGGTGGATTCGCTGCGGTACCAGCGCACCGACGCGGAGCCGGTGGGCGCGTTCGGGGGCGAGATGATGAACGTGAAGGTGCGCTACAAGGCGCCCGACGGCGAGCAGAGCCGGCTGCTTTCCCACGCGGTGCAGGTGCCCGCGCGCAACGGCGCTACCTCCGACGACTTCCGGTTCGCGGCGGCGGTGGCGGCGTTCGGAATGGTGCTGCGCGAGTCGGAGCACCGCGGGCGGGCGACGGTACAGCAGGTGCTGACGCTGGCGCGCGGCGCCCGCGGCGGCGACGCCGAGGGCTACCGGGGGGAGTTCATCCGGATGGTGGAGGACTATGCCCGGGTCCGCACGGCGGCGGCGCCCACGGGCGAAAGGTGATTTGCGGGCAGGCTGATGGAATTCACCTCACCGGGACCCGAGGTGTAACACGAAGAAGCCCCGCGGCGAGCGGGGCTTCTTTCGTTGGTGGATCGACCGATCTCAAGGCCTCGGCTCCGTCGGGCGAATGAATTCGCTGCAACGACCACACGAAGTCTGCCTTCGCAGACTGGCTTGCTTCCGTGCGAGGAGGGCCATGTGGCGCGCCCGGGAGTGTGTGGCGGATCCCTCAGTCGCTGCGGTCATCGGTGTACGGGCCGGTTCACCTTGGCCGCTCCTTCGGGATGACATCACGCGCTTCGGAAGGTGCGGTGCGCGCGCGGGTTTACCCGCTCTTGGCCGCGAGCGCCTTGCGGACCGCGGGGGCGACCTCCGTTCCGAACAGTTCGATGCAGCGCATGATCTGCCGGTGCGGCATGGTGCCAATGCTGAACTGCAGCAGAAAGCGCTCGTGCCGGAAGATCTCGTGCTGAAAGAGGATCTTGTCGATCACCTCGCTGGGGCTGCCCACCACCAGGGCGCCCCGCCGGGTCAGCTGCGCCTCGTACTGCTGGCGAGTCGTGGGCGGCCACCCGCGCTCCCGCCCGATGCGCGTCATCACGTCGGCGTACGGTGGATAGAACTCGTCCGCCGCCTGGCGTGAAGTGTCGGCGATGTAGCCGTGCGAGTTGATGCTGACGGGGAGCTTCGTGGCATCGTGGCCCGCGCGGCTCGCCACGTCGCGGTACAGCTGCACCAGCGGGGCGAACTGCTCGGGCATGCCGCCGATGATGGCCACGGCCAGCGGCAGCCCCAGCGTCGCCGCGCGGACTACGGACTGCGGCGTGCCGCCTACCGCAATCCAGACGGGGAGCGGGTCCTGCACGGGGCGCGGGTACACGCCCTGGCCGGTGAGCGGCGCGCGGTGCCTGCCCGACCAGGTGACGTTCTCGCTCTCGCGCAGCTTCAGCAGCAGCTCCAGCTTTTCGGAGAACAGCGCGTCGTAGTCCTGCAGGTCGTAGCCGAACAGCGGAAACGACTCGATGAACGATCCGCGCCCGGCCATGATCTCGGCCCGCCCGCCGGAAAGCAGGTCCAGCGTGGCGAAGTCCTGGAACACGCGGACGGGATCGTCGGAGCTGAGCACCGTCACCGCGCTGGTCAGCCGGATGCGCTTCGTCCGCTCCGCGCCCGCGGCCAGGACGACGGCGGGGGACGATACGGCGTAGTCCGGCCGGTGGTGCTCGCCCACGCCAAAGACGTCGAGGCCCACCTGGTCCGCCAGCTCCATCTCTTCCATCAGGTCGCGCAGCCGCTCCGCCGCGTTCACCGTGCGCCCGGTGACGGGATCGGGCGCGACCTCCGCGAAGGTGTAGATCCCCAGTTCCATCTCGTCCCTTGCTGTGCTGGCCTCACACGGAGGGCACGGAGAGATCCCTCCCCCGTCCTCCGTGCCCTCCGTGCCCTCCGTGGACTCCGTGTGAGCCCCTCTTTTGACGGACTGCCGCCGCGCTACTTTTCGATGGGCAGCCGCACGGCGTTCCCCCACTCCGTCCACGAGCCGTCGTAGTTGCGCACGTTGGGATAGCCCAGCAGGTACGTCAGCGCGAACCAGGTGTGCGACGAGCGCTCGCCGATGCGGCAGTAGGCGATGGTGTCCTGGTCCGGCCTCAGCCCGGCGCCCTGCTCGTACAGCGCGCGCAACTCCTCGGCGCTCTTGAACTCGCCCGTGTCCACGTTCACGGCCCGCGCCCAGGGCACGTTCTGCGCGCCGGGGATGTGCCCGCCGCGCATGGCGCCTTCCTGCGGATAGTCGGGCATGTGGAGCTTTTCGCCGCTGAACTCCTCGGGCGAGCGCACGTCGATCATCTGCCCGCGCCGCTTCACGTGGTCCAGCACGTCTTCACGGAAGGCGCGGATGGCCTCGTCGTCGCGGCGCGGCGTGGGATAGTCGGCCGGTGCGACCGTGGGCAGGTCTTCGGTCATCGGCCGCCCCTCGTCCGACCACTTCTTGCGCCCGCCGTCCATCACCTTCACCCGCTCGTGCCCAAACAGGCGGAACACCCACAGCGCGTACGTGGCCCACCAGTTGTTCTTGTCGCCGTAGAACACCACCGTCGTATCGGGCGAGATGCCCTTTTCGCGCATCAGCGCGGCGAACGACTCGGCGTCCAGGTAGTCGCGCATCAGCGGGTCCTGGAGGTCGGTGTGCCAGTC
The DNA here is from genome assembly GCF_036388275.1 of Longimicrobium sp. Taxonomy (NCBI): domain Bacteria; kingdom Pseudomonadati; phylum Gemmatimonadota; class Longimicrobiia; order Longimicrobiales; family Longimicrobiaceae; genus Longimicrobium; species Longimicrobium sp. Next base: position 76,601 of record NZ_DASVSF010000083.1, on the reverse strand, counting down.
GATGCGCACCGCGCCGGGAAGGTGCCCCGTGTCGTACAGCAGCACGTCCTCGTTGCTTTCCACGATGCGCACGGCGGGGTCGTCCAGGTGCCCGGCCACCCACTCCGTCGATACCAGCGCATCGGGCTTCGCGTAGCCGCGCTGCTCGATGGGCAGCGATTCCGTCGCCATCCTCGTCCTCCGTTTATGAAAGCCGGTTCGCCGCGTGCGGCGCCCGTGCAGGCCAGGGAAGCAGAACGCCCGGTACGCTGCAACCAGCGGACCGGGCGTGGGGAACGATGCTACCGGCGCGCCGGTGCAGTGTCAAGCAGCTGGTGCGCCGCCCTGGGGCGCCCCGCCCTCCAGCTCGCGCACGGCCCGCTCGGCGGCCGCAAAGCCGATCCTGCTGTGCGTGCCGTCGCAGAACGGCTTGCGGGTGGATGCGCCGCAGCGGCACAGGTTCACCTTCTTGCCCGCGGGCACCGGGTACTCGGTTCCGTCGGCGTCCACCAGGCGAAAGGGGCCATCCACCAGCAGCGGCCCGTTGTTCTTCACCAGGATGGTGACCGGCGGTACGCCCGCCTGCGGCTCGTTACCTTCCTGCATCGGAATCCCTCGACAGTCGTTTGAAAGTGTGCCCTTCGCGCGGCCAGCTCGTCACGCCGGGAGGGCCGCGTTCACCATCCACAGCACCCCGATGGCCGCGCTCCCCAAAGCCGTCATCGCACGCAACGTTCCGGCCAGCGCGGGGCCGCGGTTCGCCGCCCGGGTGAACAGCGCGCCGGCCGCCACGGCGTACAGCGCCATCGCCACCGTGGTGCCCACGCCGAAGAGGGCCAGGTAGCCCGCCGCCTGCCATGCCGAGCCCGCCGCCGTGGCGGAGAGCGCGGCCACCAGCGGCGCCGTTCCCGACAGCCCATGCGCCAGCCCCACCCACAGCGAGCCGCGGCCGTGGTGGTGATGGTGTCGGTGTGCCCCGTCCGCGGACGCCTCGCCCGCCAGCCCGTGGGCGCGCTCGTGGAGCACGTTCCACAGCAGCCACAGTCCCAGCCCCAGCAGCATGGCGCCCACGCCGAACTCCAGCCCGCGGGCCAGGAGGTCCGGCAGCCGTACGTCCAGCGCCACCAGGATGCAGCCGACCACGAGAATGGCGGCGGAGTGCCCCGCGCCCCAGCGCACGCCGAAGCCCAGCGCCTGCAGCGGCCGGGGCCGGCGCGACACGAAGGTGGTGACCGCGGCCATGTGGTCGGGCTCCAGCGCATGCGCGAAGCCCGCGACCAGGGCGGTCACGGGAGCAAGAACCTGCAGCGAGTCCATGGGATTCGGGTGGTGGCGAAAGCAGAGCGCCCGCGGGCGGAGAGCACGCGGGCGCATCAGTGTACCGGGTCGGTGTGCCCGGCGTCAATCGGGCGGGGTCGGGCGTCCGGGCACCCGCGCCGTGCCGCCCCTCACGGCCAGCAGGAGCGCCGCCGAATCGGCCGACATCACCTGGCCGGTGATCGTGGTGCCGTCCAAGGCGGGCGCCATCACGCGAACGCGGCTGCCGCTCGACACCGTCGCCTGTGCGCCGAGTGCGGCGGGGAGCAGGGCGACCAGAGCCGCAAGGATGATTCGCGGCAGCATGGGGATCAGCGGACGCGAAGGGTGAACGTGAACCGCGTGCGCGCATCGATGGGCACTCCGTCCAGCAACGCGGGAAGAAAGCGCAGCCCCTGCACCATGGCCGTGGCATGCTCGTCGACGTACGCGTCGCCTGTGGGCTGCGCCAGGCCGGCCCATGCCACCCGGCCCGTGCGGTCGACCACCAGGATGACGGCAACCTGGACGGGGCGCGTTTCGCCCGCCGTTCTCGCCATGGGATGCCCCTCCATCACCTTTCCGCGGGCCTCCATGAACTCGCCGGGATTGTCCAGCTCCGGCACGCAGTGGTGCTTGCCCGGCGCGATCACCGGGTAGGCGCCGTCCAGGCGGAGCAGCGCGTTGAAGGAGCGGCCCGGCGGGAGCGTCTGCAGGTACCGCCCGATCTCGCGTTCGGCCCGCTGCCGCGCCTGCGCGGGAGGGTCGGTACCCAGGAACTCCACCGTCTTGCGCCCCTGGCGATCCACTTCCACGTACAGCAGGCCCGTCGCGGGATGCCCGCCTTCCCGGAAGATGCGCGCGACGGACTCGCGAAGCTGGTTGCGGTCGCGGATCTGCGGGGCGGTCGGCGGCTTTACCGTGTCCGGCACCGCGGCGCACCGCTCGGGGGCGCCGGCGGCACCCTCTTGGGCATGCAGGCCGGGCGCTGCGGCGAGGGCGGCCAGCAGGGCGACGAGAGCGGGCTTGTTCATGGGGATGCATGAGAACGGGGGTGACGCCGAAAGGGAAATCTACGAACGGATGGAGTGGCGCGTAAGGGCGCAAACCAGGCGCGCGTCCTGGCGGGAACGTCGATTGCAAGCCCAGGCCGTTCGGAACACGCCAGGACACCGAAGCCAAAGGAGATACGATGCGCTACGATGGCGGATATGGGCGCGGGTACGGCCGTGACATGGGCGGCCGGCCGCCCATGCGGGGATACGACTACGGGCTGCGCGGGTTCTACGAGACGGCGCCCCAGCGGCCGCCGGTGCGCACGCGCGTGGCGTATGACGACGGCATGCGCGGCGGGGGCGGAGGCGGGGGGTACGACCGCCGCTACTACGGGCGCCCCGCGTTCAGCAACCGCGTGACGCAGCGGTACAACCGCGAGTACGTGCACCCCACGCCTGCGCGGTACGAGACCAACTACAACGCGTTCGGCGGCGACCACGAGGGGCGCATCGTCGACGTCACGGGCTACTGGCGGCCGTACAACACCATCGGCGGGTCGCGGACGATGCGCGGCGGCGGCATGCCCATCGGTTGGGAGCGCGAGGCGAACTACCGCTACGACGCCGAGTTCCGGGGCTACGGCCGCGACTTCTACGGCCCCATGCGCTGACGGGGCCGGTCAAAAGTGAGCGGAACGCCACGGGGCCGCGGGAGATCATCTTCCGCGGCCCCGCTCCACTCCCGGAATGTAGTCACGCGAACTCCTGTTTACGATGTACACTTACACGCCGAGAGCACTGATGGCTGCTTGAAGCCGAGGGCCTTGACGCGGCCCCAAGGCGTGCATATACTTACATCCAGTTCGTCACCGGCAGCCCTTCGGGACTGTGCGGTTTATGGCAGCGAAAGGCCGCGTCTTGCACGCGGCCTTTCGCACGTTTGGAGGGCAGCATGGAACCGGTCCATACCCCACCCGCCACAGCAAGCACAACTCGCAAGCCGCGCCTGCTCATCCTGGTCGACGGGACCAACTTCCAAGCGTCCATGCGCGAGGCTGGGCTGGAGTATTCCATCGATTTTCCCAGGTTAGCGCACCAACTCGCCAAGAGTGTCGATGGCGGTGCGATTCTCGTGAAGCTTCGGTTCTATGCGGCCGCGAGCGCCAATCGAGAGGTTCGGAAGCGTGAAGCCGTGCTTTTCGATGTTCTCCGACGGTCGTCGGCGACGGAACTGGTCGAAGGCTGGCACGAGCGGAAGCAGTGCAGTCAGTGTCGCGCGCCGTACCACCGCGAGAAGGAGACAGACGTCAATCTCGCGGTCGATCTCGTGGATGGGGCCCATCGTGACAAGTACGATGTCGCGCTGGTCATCAGTGCCGATTCCGACTTCGTGCCCGCCATCGAACGTGTTCGTACAGTCACGAAGATCCGCGACGGTGTCCCCGCCCAGAAACGGGTGGTGTGGGGGCACTTTCCCCATCAGGCGCACGTAAAGCGCATCGAGCGGGCAAGTGGCGAAACCTTCCTTCTGACCGACAAGCTTCTGCGCACGTGCAAGCGCCACAACCTGAATCGATCCGATAAGTAGCACCGCCTGGTCGAGTTGCCCAGTAACGGAACGGAGCGGGGGCCACGAGAGATCACCTCTCGCGGCCCTGTTCATTTCGAAGACGGCGGACGCATTAGCTCAGCCCGGAGCAGGGGGCGCAGGGGCGGCCGTGCTCTGTGAGACGAACCTGCCCAGCATCCCAAGGATCCGGGACAGCCGCTGGTTCGTCCCCATGTCGTTGAACCACTCCCAGATGCGGGCCTCTTCACCCCCGGCCTGAATGCGAAGTCCCGCTGCGCTCTCGTCAGGCACTGGGGTACGCGGCGGGGTACGCTGCTCCCACCCCTGCAGTTCCACGAGCAGGCCGATCAGTGCACGGACCGAGTCCGCCGGAACCCTTCCCGCCCGTTCGGTGAGCACGCCCTGCTGCATGTGTTCGGACGTCAGGGTGCCATCCGCCGACAGCCTGATCGTGGTGCCTCCGTGCATCCCGTGCATGTCGCTGTAGATCACCTGAAAATCCGGCGGCACGTCCCCGCCGCCAGCCGCGGCCCGCAAGGCCTGCTCGACGGCGCTCGGCTGCGGAACCGGCGCTGGCGGGGCTGGCGGCGGTGGCGGCGGGGCCGGAGGACGGCACGCCGAGAGCACGACGAGCAGAACGAGCGCTGCGAAACGCCGAACCTCCATCAGCGTCTCCGTCGATGGGTGAGCGAGCCGCCGGAGGAATGTCACGCCGCGCGCCCCCGCCCGCGGGCGCCGCTCCTTCCCCCGCGCGGGTCCACGCGCACACGGCGCTTCCGCCCCCGGCGCCGCTTCCATCCATCCAGCGACACGACCTCTTCGTCCTCGTCCCCCTCGTCGTCCGAGACGGGCCCCGCGCCGGGGCGGGCGCGGCGGGGTTCGGCCGTGCGGTGGGCGCGGTGGCGCTCGCGCTCCAGCTCGCGAAGCACCTGCTCGGCGGGCGCGTCCCACACCAGTGAGAGCGTGCCGATCAGCGTGGCCATTCCCCGGCCCAGCGTGGGCGCGTGCCGTCCCGCGTCCATGCCCATGGACACGGGGAGCAGGCAGCTGGGCGCGGCGACGGCGTGCCGGTCGCGCGCCCGCTCGATGCGCACCGCCGCCGCGGTGACGATGCGCCGGGCCGCGTAGCGCCGCCGGTGCAATCGCCGCCCCGCGCACAGCCGCCGAACCTGCGTGCGCCACGGCTCGCCTCCCGCCGAGCTTTCGGCCAGCAGCCACACGGCGGCGTACACCTCGGCAAAGACGCGCACGTCGATCTGCCGCGCGGTGTCGGGAGATAGCGTAGAAAGGTATTCCAGGAAAGCCAGGATGCGCCCGGGACGGGCAAGAAGGAAGAGAACGACTTCCTGGCAGCCTCGCCGGTGGTTGCAGTCGGCGCAGGCGGGAACGATGATGCGGGCGTCTTTTCTTCGGCCGCCGCGGGCCTGGGGGATCACGTGCTCTCGGGTGAGGGGCCGGTCCGGGGCCGCTGGGGCCCGGCAGTACACACACCTTCCGTTTCTGATGCGGTGCTCCAGCTCTCGCCGAAGGGAGCCGCCCGATCCGTTTCCTCGCACTTACGCTCCCGGTCACAGGAGTTTCGGCGGACGCTGCCGCCGGGTGCGGCCCGCCGCGCCGCCGAGCGAAACGGCGCGGGGGGAGGTCTTGGTGGTACTGGGTAAAGCCAGTTCGGTGCCAAGGATGGCGTGCCCGCGTAACAGCCGGGCGACCAGCCCGTCTCACTTCATACCGCGGCGCGGCTCTGGATGTTTCAGGGGTGCCCGGATGGAGAGGGCGGCGCCACGGGTGGGGGTCGTGCATGGGGGATGCACCCGCCGCCCACTATATGTAGTGCGGCGGTCCGCTCCGCACCAGAGTCTTGTGCGCGAGCGGCGGGGGGAGAGCGTTTACGGCGTGACTTCGTCCTCGTCCGTCTCCGCGTTCGCGGCGGACGGAGGCAGCACCATCGCGGTCGTCACCCGCCCGTCGGAGGCGCGCACCTCCACCAGGGGATGGCGAATCGGCTCGACGGCGCCGTCCGGATGGTACGCCATCCCGCCGCCCCACGGAATGCCGAATCCCACCGCCAGCCCGTCGTGGGCCAGCACCGCGGCGCGCAGCTCCGCCCAGTCGTCTGCTTCGGCGTGCGCGCCCACCAGGAACGGCACCAGCCCCCAGGTGGCGAACAGCTGCGCCGTGCTCCCCTCGGGCCACCCCGCCATCCCCAGCTGCACCGCGCCCGCCGACACGCCCACCAGCACGGCGCCCTCCTGGTGCCGCTGGGCCACGGCTTCGCGCACGCCGCTCCGCTCGAACGCCGTCCATCCACGCTGCACGTCGCCCCCCGCCAGCAGCACCAGCGCGGCGGAGCGCAGGAACGCCATGTCGTCGCCGGACGGCTCGGCGGGAATCATCCGGCACTCCGCCCCGGTGCCAGCCATGGCGGCCTGGAACAGCTGGAAGTACTCGGGCTGGTCGCCGTTGCTGGCGCCCAGGTACGCGGCGCGAAAGGCGCCGCCTCCCGCGAGCCGCGCAAGACGCTGCACGAAGCGGCCGTCGGCATCGTCCCAGAACAGCAGCTGGCTGTCGGCCAGCAGGAACAGCGGCCGGGTGGAGGGCTGGGATTCTGCCGGCTCGTCACCCACGAGGGGAATCTGCCCGAGGCGGATGGGTGAGCCGGTCACCGCAGCACGTTCACGAAGAAGGTGATCACCAGCGCGTTGGTGAAGTCGATGAAGAAGGCGCCCACCATCGGCACTACGAGGAAGGCGCGGGGCGCCGGGCCGAACTTTTCCACCAGGGCGCGCATGTTGGCCATGGCGTTGGCCGTGGTGCCCAGCATGAAGCCCACGAACCCGCCGCCCATCACCGCCGCCTCGTAGTCGCGCCCCATCAGGCGGAAGATGGGCCACACGATGGCGGCGATCAGCGCCACCTGGGCGGCCAGGATCACCAGCATCGGCAGGGCCAGGTTGGCGATTTCCCACAGCTTCAGCGTCATCAGCGCCATCACGATGAACAGCGCCAGCGCCACGTTCCCCACGTCGTCGATCACCCGCTGAGACACCTTGATGCGGCCGGTGACGTCGTCCAGGTTGCGGATCACCGCCGCCACCAGCATGGCGCCGATGTAGGCGGGAAGCTTGATGCCGACCGAGGTGAACCACGCGCTCAGGTATCCGCCCAGCCACATGGCGACGAGCACCAGCACCACCGACTGCAGCAGGACGAACGATTCCTCGTCCTCGCCGGCGGGGGTGGCCGCGGGCTGGTCGTCCAGCTGCTCCTCGACGATCTGCGTGGCCACGGGCGTGTCCATCTCCGTCACCTCGCCCTTGGCCCGGCGCAGCCCGTTCCGCTCGATCAGCCGGGTGGCGATGGGGGCGCCGATCACGCCGCCCGCCACGATGCCCACCATCGCCGAGGCGACCGCCACCGTGGCGGCGGCGGGAACACCGGCCTCCTCGAAGAGCGGGGCGAAGGCCAGCCCCGTGGCCGGGCCGCCGGTGAGCGTCACCGAGCCCGTCAGCACGCCGAAGAGCGGGTGAAGCCCCATGGCCATCGCCAGCCCGGCCCCCAGCAGGTTCTGCACGACCGCGAACGCCGTGGCCACGCCGAAGAAGATCAGCACCTGCGGGCCGCCCACCTTCAGCAGGCGCAGGCTGGCCGCGAAGCCGATGCTGGTGAAGAACGCCACCATCAGCGGGCTTTGCAGCGTGGTGTCGAACTCGAAGGGCGTCTGCCCGGCGGAGCGCGCCCACACCATCAGCACGGCCACGATCAGCCCGCCGATCACCGGCGCGGGGATGTTGTGGCGCGCCAGCGGGCGAACCAGCCTGCGGACGCCATAGCCCAGGAACAGGACGACGCCTGCGAAGGCCAGGGTCTGGATCAGGTCGAGCTTCATCGGTCAGCCAGCCTGGAGGGAGAAGGGGGTGAAGTCGGTATCGCGGTCGAACCAGTCCTCGTGCTCGGCCCGCTTGAGCGCGGCCACCACCCGGTAGGTCATGGGGAGCGCGATCACCTCCCACAGCACCTTGAGGACGTAGTTGGTGGCCATCACCACCAGCACGTCGCGGGTGGCCCATACGCCCAGGAACGCCACGGGATAGAAGATCAGCGTATCTACCCCGGCGCCCACGGCCGTGGAGCCGATGGCGCGGCTCCACAGGTGCCGGCCCGCGGTGGCGAGCTTCATCTTGGCGAGGGCGAACGAGTTGGTGAACTCGCCGGCCCAGAACGCGGCCAGCGAGGCAAGGACGATGCGCGGCGTGAGCGAGAACACCGACTCCAATGCCTCCTGCCCCGCATAGCCGGGCGCCGGTGGCAGGCGAAGCACGACCACGCTCATCAGGCTGGCGAACGCCAGCGCCGCGAATCCCGTCCACACCACGCGGCGAGCGCGGGCGTAGCCGTACACTTCCGTCAGGATGTCGCCGAACAGGTACGAGAGCGGAAAGAAGAGGATTCCCGCGCCGAAGGTGAATCCCCACAGGGTGCAGATCTTGGCCGGGCCGATCAGGTTGGCCGTCAGCAGCACGGCCACGAAGGCGCCGGTGATGAAGTCGTAGTACTTGTACTGGCGGTTCGCGGGGACGGACGCGGTGGGCTGCATGGAGATGGGATCGCGGGGAGGAAGGCCGGGGGGGCGCCGGGCATCAGTGTAAGCGCGCCCCCACCGGATGTCGAGAGCGGCCGGCCGGGGAGGATCGTGCGTTTGCCGCCGCGTCATGGCGGATCTTGCGTCCCATCCGCCCGCCATTGCACGTTCTCCGTCCATCCACCTTGCACCTCCACGCCACGCCGCCCCGTCCGATGATTCGCATCCGCCCGATCGTTTGCCTGGCCCTGCTGGCCGCCGCATCCGCGTGCAGCTCCGCACGCTCGATGTCCGCCGCCTTGCCGGCCCCGCCGCCGCCGGGGGTTCCCGGCCAGCGCGCGGTGATCCAGCAGGCGGGCCTGTCGATGGTGACGGACAGCCTCGCCCGTCTCCACCGCGCCGCCGACAGCCTGACGGTGGCGCTGGGCGGGTACGTGGGAGAGGCGGAACTGCGCGAAAGCGACCTGCACATGTCGCTGCGGGTGCCCGCGCCGGCGCTGAACGGCGTGCTGGATCAGCTGTCGGGGATGGGGACGGTGAAGCGCCGGACGGTGCGGCGGCAGGACGTGACGGCGCAGGTGGTGGACGTGGAGGCGCGGCTGGGGACGCTGCGCACGGTGCGCGACCGGCTGCGCGCCTACCTGGGGAACGCCGCGGCGACGGCGGACCTGGTGGCCATCGAGCGCGAGCTTGCGCGGGTGCAGGGCGAGATCGACGTGCTGGAGGCGCAGCAGCGGATGCTTTCCACGCGGGTGGACCTGGCCGAGGTGAGCCTGGACGCGCGCCGGCCTCGCATCCTGGGGCCGCTGGGGTGGCTGGTTTCCGGCGTGGCGACGCTGATCGAGAAGCTGTTCGTAATCCGGGACTGAAGGGCGACCCCTCCCCCGGCAAACTGCGCCGGGAGAGGGGGGAACTTCGTGCCGGATGGGGCTGGGTGCCTCGCATGCCACGGCGGGCCCCTCTCCCGGCCTCTCCCCCGCAAACAGCGCGGGAGAGAGGTGCACTTCGGTGGCGGTTCGACAGGACTAGGAGCGTGTCCCTGGGAGCCCCCTCCCCCCGGGCCCCCGTCCCCCGCTGCGCAGGGGAGGGGGAGACCTGAACTGCGCTTCAGCTGGCCTTTGCGCACCCAACTGCGCGTGCAGTCCGCGAAGGCGGAATTTGTGCCTTTGTTGCCGCGACGCCGCGACTTCAGTCGCCCCAGCAGGGCGGAGGCCCGTGCTTCTGTGCCCCCCTCACCCGTGGGCGATGGGGAGGCGCAGGGTGAAGCTGCTCCCCTGGCCGGGGGTGCTGGACACCTGCAGGTCTCCCCCCAGCAGCGTCGCCAGCCGCCGCGCGATGCTCAGCCCCAGCCCGCTGCCGCCCGCTTTGCGGGTCATGGGGTTGGCCGCCTGCCAGAAGGGCTCCCAGATCATCTCCATCTGGTCGGTGTCCAGCCCGATCCCCGTGTCCGACACCTCCACCGCCACCCACGACGTATCGCGGCTGAGCGTCACGTCCACCCGCCCAGCCTCCGTGAACTTCACCGCGTTGGAAAGCAGCGCGCGCAGCAGCTCGCGCGCGCGGCGCTTGTCGGTTTCGGCGATGCAGCCGTCGGCCTCGTGAATCTCGATCGTCAGCCCCTTCTGCGTGGCGGTGGGCAGGATTTCGCGCACTGCCTCGGCCGCTACCTCGGCCAGTTTTACCTGGCCCAGCTTCACGCCTTCGCCTCCCGCGTCCAGCCGCGCATAGCCCAGCACGTCCTCGATCATCCGCAGCAGCTGGTGGCCGTTGCTGCGGATTCGCTCCAGGTGGCGCCGCTGCATGTCGCTGAGCGCGGCGGCCTCCTCGCGCAGGAGCTCCGTGTACCCCGTGATGGCGTGCAGCGGCGTCTTCAGCTCGTGCGTCACCACGGCCAGGAAGTGCGTCTTGGCCTGGTTGGCCGCCTCGGCCTCGGCGCGGGCGATGCGCTCGCGCAGCAGAAGCGACTCGCGCTCCGCCTCGGCGCGCAGGCGCTCGGTGACGTCCTCGGCAATGCAGTACACGCCGATGTTCTGCCCCTGCACGATGATGGGCACCAGCGTCACCCGCAGGTCCACCCGCTTGCCCACCCGGTGCACCAGCGCCGTCTGCGCGTGGCAGGGCTCGCCCTGCGCCGCCGATTCGAAGAGCGCGCGCATCCGGTCGCGGTCGTCCGGCGCCATCAGCGACCAGAACGAGCGCATCCGCAGGTCTTCGATCTCGTAGCCGGTCAGCGCCTCGGCCGCGGGGTTGGCGGTGCGCAGGGTGCCGTCCAGGTCGAACGAGCAGATGGCGTCGGGGTTGTTGTCGAAGAGCGAGCGGTAGCGCTGGCGGCTTTCCTCGTACCGGATCGCCACTTCCTTGCGCTCGGTGAGGTCGCGGGTGATCTGCCCGAACCCGATCAGCCGCGCCGACTGGTCGTGGATGGCCGTGATCACCACGCTCACCCACAGGCGCGAGCCGTCCTGCCGCATCCGCCAGGCGACCGTTTCGCAGCGCCCATCCGCCGCCGCCTGGTGCAGGTCGCGCTCGGGCGTGCCCGACTCGGCGTCTTCGGCGGGAAAGAAGATGGAGAAGGGGCTGCCCAGCACCTCGGCCTCGCGGTACCCGAACATCCGCTCCGCGCCCTCCGTCCACGTCACCACGCGGCCCTCCGGGCTCAGCATGATGATGGCGTAGTCGGTGACGTTCTCCACCAGCAGACGGTACAGCTCGTCACGCCCGGGGAGTGCGGGTACGGAAAGCGGCGGTCGGGTGCGCATTCGGTGCGGCATCGTAACGATTCAGGAGGTGCCCATGAACCAGACCGGCGCGCGGGATGATGCAAGGTGCTGGCCGGGGCCGGGAAGCACGTGCCACGGGACCGTGCGGAGCGTGGCGTGTACCATGCGGACCTCTGCCGGGGCCTTTCGCGCGGGCGGCGGCGGACCCACCTTGTGGAGGCTCCATGGGGAGCCATCGTCGTACAGATTCGGGTCGGCGGGCGCTCGGCACAAGCCCTTTCCGCACCCGCGCGCACCCGGAGTGAAGACCGATGATCCGGCTGGGGATAACGGGAACCGAAACCAGCGTCGGGAAGACGTACGTGGGCACGGTCCTGCTGGGGCTGATGCGGCGGCGGGGGATGCGCGTGGCCGGCATGAAGCCCATCGAAACGGGGGTCAAGGCCGACGACCCGGCGAGCGATGCCCTGCGCCTTCGCGACGCGGCGGGCGCGGAAGACTCCATCGACCTGGTGCGCCCGCTGCTGCTGACCGAGCCGCTGGCCCCGTGGGTGACGCTCTCTCGATCGGGCGGCGTGCTGGACCTGAACGCGCTCGACGTGGCGTACCGCTCCCTGTGCGAGGGGCGCGACGGCATCGTGGTGGAGGGCGCAGGGGGGCTGCTGGTGCCGCTGACCCGCGACCTGGCGTGGGACGGGCTGTTCGTGGGGTGGGACCTGGACCTGGTGATCGTGGCCGGCAACCGCCTGGGGGCGCTGAACCACACCATGCTCACCGTGCGCGCCGCCCACGACGCCGGCCTGCGGGTGCGCGGCGTGGTGCTGAACAACGTGAGCCCCGACCGCCCCGGGATCGCCGAGCGCACCAACCTGGAGGCACTGGCCGAGCTGCTGGAGCCCATTCCCGTGCTCCCCTTCCCGTGGATCCGCAAGGACCGGCCGCTGGACTACGCGCTGGACATCGCCGACGAGAACGGCTTCGCGACGCTGGTCGCCGACCGCTCCCGCCCCGCCGTCTAGCGCTGGCGCCTTCGGGCGCTCACCACCCCGGCTTCGATCACGATCAGCACGACGACGGGCGCCGCGGCGGACGAGTCCATTAGGGATCCCTGGTCCGACGGACGGCGGGCGCAGGGCGGATGGCTTGGCCGCGCACTGGCTCGCCCCGGGCGACCGGCTGGCCGTCCGCCAGATACTGGGTGAACTGCGCGGGAAGCCCGGCCGACGGGCCCATCTCCGGCCCGTCCTGCAGCTGGTAGTGAAGGTGCGGCTCGGACGAGTTTCCGCTGTTGCCGCACTCGCCCAGCCGCTGGCCGCTGACGACGCGATCACCCGGGCGCACCGCCACCGAGCCGCTGCGCAGGTGCGCCAGCACGGAATACTCGCCCGTCCCGTGGTCCACGATCACGTGGTTGCCGGCCACCTTGGGCGCGTTCATCTGCCCGGGAACGTTGTCCGCGACGCCGTCCACGGCCAGGACCACCCGCCCGTCCGCCGGCGCGAGGATCGGCTGCCCGAAGCAGTGGTAGTCCTCGTTCCGGCTGCCGTCGCCGGTGCGGGTGGCGCCGTCGCGCATCACCAGCAGGTCGTAGGCAAAGCGCTGGTTGGGGTGCACGGCGTGGTAGTTCTCCTGCACCGTGCGCCCGCCCCACACCACGAAGAACTCCCCGTCGAAGGGCAGCCGCAGGTTGGCCCGCGTGCGATGCTCCAGGTGTTGGCTCGGCGCCGGGGGCTGCGGCGCCCCCTGGCCCGGGGCGATGCGAAAGCCCGCCACGCGCCCCTCGGGGGTGACGGTCCATTCCACCAGGACCAGGCCGGGAGAGCGCGTGAAGCGGGCGCGCCGCCGGTAGACGCTGAAGGCCGCCAGGGGGGCGACCGACTCGGCCTCGACGGCGGTCTCGGTGCCCAGGCCGGCCTCCACGCGCGCCCGGAAGGCGGCGAGCGCATCGGGGCTGCCGAGGGCGTTTTTCATCGCGGGCTCCATCCGCTCCCAGATCTGCGCGGTACGGCCTCCGTAGAACGATTCCGTCAGCTCGCGCCCTGGCGCCAGCTCGGGCTGCGCGGCGGCCGTGCCCAGGGGAACGGCGGCGAGAACGGTTGCGAGTACGATGCGTAGCATGTTCAAGGCTCCTCGGTGGATTGCGTGGGGATGCCGGCGACGACCTCCGCCAGGTGCCGGCGGTAGCGGTCCAGCGCCGTCCGTCCCGCCGGGGTGATGCGGAGCGTGGTCAGCGGCCGCTTTCCGCGAAACGACTTGAGAACCTCGATCAGGCCGCCCGCCTCGAGCTTGCTCATGTGGCTGGAAAGGTTGCCCTTGCTGAGGCCGCTCAGCTTTTCGATGAAGCGGAACTCCACTTCCTCGGCCCCGGCGAGCATGGCCAGGATCAGCAGGCGGGCCGGCTCGTGGACCAGCCGGTCCAGCTGCATCACCGAGCCGAGTTCCTCGCCCGGGTTCATGCGCCAGCCCCGCCGGTGAGCCGTCCGATACGCTCCGTCACGCGGCGGAACCGCAGGTGGTCGCGCACGCCGGCCACGATCAGCCCCACGGCGGCGAAGGGGAAGACGATGGCCACGCCCAGCAGCGGATACGCGGTCCCGTTGAACGCCAGCGCCGCCTGGCACATCAGGAAGATGCCCGTCACGAACTCCAGCGGGGCCCGCAGCCACAGCCACGCCACGACAGGCATGGCCGCGACGACGGCCAGGTACCCGGCCGCGTCCATCACCCGATCGCCCCTGGCCAGCACGCCGGCGGTGATCGTGATGCTGATGAGCGCCGTCACCACGGTGGTGACCGCGCGGCCGCGCCGCTCGCGGCGCGTCTCCTGCTCCGCCGCGGCGCCCAGGTGCTGGTAGTAGTGCCGGCGCATCAGCTCCTTGCACACGATCCAGACGAACGGGATGGCGATCAGGGCCGCGCGCACCGGCCCGCTGGTGCCGAGCAGGCCGCCGGCCGCGTAGGAGGCGAGACACAGCAGGCCGCCCAGCACGGACCCGAGCCCGCCCGCGCTGCGCGAGAAGCGCGCGTACTCACGGGTGACCGCTTCCAGCTCCGCCAGCCGGTCGGGCAACAACACGGTTTCGTTCATCGAAGTGCCTCCTGAGCTGCATACCTGTTTGCATTGCAAACCTAATGAGCATGGTCGAGCCGCACAAGAGGCAGATGACGATGGAGCCGGGAGAGATCCTCCGACGGACGGAAGCGTTCGTCCGGGAGCGGATGTCGGGCGAGGGAACGGGGCACGACTGGTGGCACGTGCACCGGGTGCGGCGCGTGGCGCTGCGGCTGGCGGGCGAGGAAGGGGCCGATGCCTACGTCGTGGAACTGGCGGCGCTGCTGCACGACGTGGCCGACCACAAGTTCCACGGCGGCGACGCCGGCGCGGGGCCGCGGGCCGCGCGGGAGTGGCTGTCGGGGCTCGGCGTGGACGCGGAGGTGACGGAGCACGTGGCTACCATCATCGCCGAGCTGTCGTTCAAGGGCGCCGGGGTGGCCACGCCCATGAGCTCACCCGAGGGCCGGGTGGTGCAGGACGCGGATCGGCTGGACGCCATCGGCGCCGTGGGCGTGGGGCGCGCCTTTGCGTACGGCGGAAGTCGCGGCCGTCCGATGCACGAGCCCGAGGCGGCGCCGGAGATGCACGACAGCTTCGAGCGCTACAAGTCCAGCACGGGCCCGACCATCAACCACTTCCACGAAAAGCTGCTGCTGCTCCGCGACCGGATGAACACGCCCTCCGCGCGCCGCATGGCCGAGGGGCGGCACCGGTTCATGGAGCAGTTCCTGGAGCGGTTCCACGCGGAGTGGGACGGGCTGGACTGAACAGCAACTGCATGGATCACGCAGAGGCACAGAGTCGCAGAGAGAACTGCTCCGAGGTTTTCTCTCCGCGGCTCTGCGTCTCTGCGTGAGGCCCTTCCGTTAGAGAGCCCCGTTCTCCCACGGCCCCCAGATGGCGTACGTGCCGCCCTGCATGTTCGCCGAGACGGCGGCGTTGGTTCCGCCCTGGATGTTGAAGAACAGCGTGCGTCCGTTCGGGCTGAAGCACGCGCCCGCAGTTTCGGCCGAGGGGCCGTCGGTGTGCACCACGTCGAAGATCTCGCCGCCGGGGGTCAGGCCGCGCAGGAACTGTACACCCTGTCCGTCCTCGCAGATCACCAGCCCCCCGCGCGGGCTGACGCACAGGTTGTCGGGGCTGTCCAGCACGTCGCGGGACGGCGACTCGAACACCAGCGTCAGCTCTCCCGCGTCCGCTCGGCCCGGCCGGTAGCGCCACACTTGGCCGGCGCCCACGTCGCCCCCGCTGGTGGAGTTGAAGTAGATGCTTCCGTCGGCCGCGAAGCACCCCTCCAGCCGCTGGAACGCCGCACCGCCCCGCGCCCATCCCTGCTGGAACACGGCGGACGAGTTCGCCTCGGCCGCCGCCGGGTCCGGGTCGGAGATGTCTACCCAGCCCGTGCGGTACGTCACGCCTGGCTGCTGGCCCCGGAAGGTGATGTAGTTCGGGCGGTCGACGATGGAAAGCATCTGCAGGCGCCCCGTCCGCAGGTCGCCCCGTGTTGCCGGAACGAAGCGATAGAAGCCCGCGGCGCGCCCCGCCGGCACGGTGGCGTCGTAGCTGATGTCCTCCGTCAGGTAGACGATGGAGGTCGCAGGATCCACCGCCACCGCCTCGTGGACGAAGCGGCCCATGGCCTTCAGCGGCACCGGCTGCACCTCGCCATCGGCGCTGGCGGTCACCTCGAAGCAGTAGCCGTGCGGCTGCTCGAACCCGCGCGCCAGGCCCACGGTCGTTTCCTCGCAGGTGATCCACGTGCCCCAGGGCGTACGGCCGCCGGCGCAGTTGGTGTGCGTCCCGCTGAGGCTGATGAACTCCTGCTCCAGCGCCACCTCCCCGTCCCGCGCCTGCCGAAGCTGCAGGGTGCTGGTGCCGCCTCCCGCCTTGCGGTCGTAGGCGCGCTCGCCCGGGCCCAGCAGCCTGGCCACCGTCACGTTGTCCGACACCTCGTGGTTGCGCACCAGGCGCACGCTGCCGTTGCGCCCGGGGAACGCGGACATCCCGTCCACGCCGTACTTGACGGTCAGGTTGGGATTCACGAGCGACGGCGCCTTGGTGGTGCTGATCTTCCGCGCACGGAACCCCTGCGGAATCCACAGCTCCGGGACCTCCGCGCTGCGGACCAGCGGCCCGTAGCCGGGCGTGCGCGTAAGGCCGTTGATGGCGTGCGAGCAGGCGGAAAGCCCCACCAGGCCGGGGGCCATGAAGGCGCCGCCACCCAGCACGGCGGCGCGGCGGAAGAATTCGCGGCGGTCGAGTTTCTGCGTCATTCGCTGCTTCACCTCTGGTCTGCTGAATGCTCTCTGAAAACTCGCGTCGGCGCGTGCATCCTGCAACCGCGACATGGCCGAATCCTGTAACGGACGGGGAACGAATGGCGGGGGAGATGGAGGGGCGCGTGTGCGTGGTCACCGGCGCCACGGCGGGGATCGGCCAGGCGACGGCGGCGGCACTGGCGGGGATGGGCGCCACGGTGGTCCTCGTCGCGCGCAGCGCGGACAAGGCGCGGAGGACGCGCGAGGAGATCGTCCGCTCCGCCGGCCACGCGCGGGTGGAAACGGTGATCGCGGACCTGGCGATCCAGGCCCAGGTGCGCGCCGCCGCGGAGGAGATCCGCGCCCGCCATCCGGCCATCCACGTGCTGGTGAACAACGCCGCCATCTACACGAAGAAGCGCCAGGAGACGCCTGACGAGGTGGAGATGCAGCTGGCCGTCAACCATCTTGCCCCGTTCCTGCTGACCCACCTGCTGCTGGATGCGCTTCGCGCCGGCGCCCCGGCCCGCGTGGTGACGGTGAGTTCCGAAGCGCACCACCACGCGTCGTTTTCGTGGGACGACATCCAGATGCGCCGGAAGTACGGGGCCCTGCGCGCCTATTCCAACGCCAAGCTCTTCAACATCCTGTTCACCCGCGAGCTGGCCCGCCGCGTCCCCGCGGCGGAGGTGACGGCGAACGCCCTGCACCCGGGCGTCGTGGGCACGGCGCTGCTGTTCGGCGGATGGGCGCCGCTACGCCTGCTGAAGCCCTTCATCCGCACGGCCGAGGAGGGCGCGCGCACGGCCATCTACCTCGCCTCCTCCCCGGACGTGGCGGTCATCACCGGCGAGTACTTCAAGGACGAGAAGCCGAAGCACCCGTCCCGCGCCGCCCAGGACGACGAATCCGCGCGCCGCCTCTGGCAACTCAGCGCGGAATTGACGGGTCTCGCCCCGCGCACCTGACCCGAAGCTCGGACACGAACCAGAGGGCGCCCCACCCCTGGTCCCTCCCGGCACGGTACTGCTGTGCGGAGAGGAGAGAAATCGATCGGGTGGAGGCTGGATTCGGTGCATCGGCGGGCGCCCCCCATCCCCAGCCCTTCCCCGCAAACCGCGCGGGGGAAGGGAGCCAGTGTGGCGCGCTCCCCAACCCTGGGCCGCGCACCAGGGCCTGTCATCCTGAGGCCCAAGCGCGCCGAACCTGCCCCTGCACAACCTTCGCGGGCCGAAGGATCCAGCTGCGGACGGGTAATCGGCTGGGCGCGGCAGCGGTCACCATTCCCTGTGCCTCGGACAGCGCGGGTGAGGTGCGCTTCGGCCGGTCCGGCGCATTCCCCGGGCTGCCCTCTCCCGTCAGGACATTCCCCACCGCGGATGAGTTGATCCACCTATCACGCGACGGGTGGCGGCAGAGTAGCTTGCCATCCAGAATCCGGCGGGGCTGCAGCGTACAGCGGACGGAGGATGCGATGAGCGACGGCGTGATCGTGATCGGCGGCGGGATCGGTGGGCTGTCTGCGGCCATCGCGCTGCGTCGCGCGGGCATCGACGCGCAGGTGTACGAGCGCGCGCCCGAGCTGCGCGAGGTGGGCGCCGGCATCAGCCTGTGGCCCAACGCTACGGCCCAGCTTCGCCGCTGGGGATTGCTGGACGAGATCATCCGCCGCGGGCACCTCTACACGCGCGGCGAGGGGCGGGCCGCGGACGGGCGCCTGCTGACGGTGTTCGACGTTCCTGCGATGGACGCGCCGGGCGTGCTGATCCACCGCGCGGAGCTTCACTCCGTTCTGCTGGAGGCGCTGCCCGCGTGGGCGGTGAACACCGGCGCCGCGTTCGAACGGTTCCGCGAGACCGCGTCGGGCGTGGAGGTCGACGCAGGCGAGGCGGGCTCCGTCGCGGGCGCCTGCCTGGTGGGCGCCGACGGCCTGCGCTCCGCCGTCCGCGAGCAGCTGCTGAACGATGGCCCGCCCATCTACCGCGGCTATCCCGTGTGGCGCGGCGTGGCGCCCGCGGGAACGGCGGAGTGCGACACGCTGATCGAAACCCTGGGCCGGGGCCAGCGCTTCGGCATCGTGCCCATCGGCGGGGATCGAATCGCGTGGTGGGCCACCGCGAACGAGCCCGAGAACGCGCCCGACGAGGGGGCGGAGCGCAAGGCGAAGCTGCTGCGCATGTTCGACCGCTGGCACCAGCCCATCCCGCAGCTGATCGAGGCCACGCCGGACGAGGAGATTTTGAAGAATGGCACCTACGACCGTCCGCCGGTCCGCCGGTGGGGGCGCGGGCGCGTGACGCTGCTGGGCGACGCGGCGCATCCCACCACGCCCAACCTGGGGCAGGGCGGGTGCATGGCCATCGAGGACGGGGCCGTGCTCGCCTGCTGCCTGGCGAACGCGAGCGACGCCGCGGCGGGGCTGCGCGCGTACGAGGGACGGCGATTCCGCCGCACGGCGTGGATCACGCGGCAGTCGCTGGCCTACGGCCGCATCGGGCAGTGGCAGAACGCCGCGGCGGTGCGGCTGCGCGAGACGGTGTTTCGCCTGACGCCGCCGTCCGTCACCGAGGCCTCGTTCCGCCGCCTCTTCGCGTTCGACCCGGTGGGGTGACGGGCGCCCCTCACCCGGCCCCTCCCCGCACGGTACTGCTGTGCGGAGAGGGGAGAACGTCGGGGCGGTGAGGCTGGCTCGGGCGCATGCCGCGTCGCCCCCCATCCCCAGCCCTTTCCCCGCAATGCGCGGGGGAAGCGAGCTACGTCGGTGCGCGCCGCTAATCCATTGACGCGCAAAGGCTTGTCATCCTGAGGCCCAAGCTCATGGCACTCACCCCCACACGCCACTTCGCGGGCCGAAGGATCTAGCGTGGGGCACGTAATCGCTTGGGCGCGGCAGCGGTCACGATTGCGTGGGACTCGGCTAATCAGGGCTGCGGTGGAGCGTTTCGGCTCGATGCCGCGGGTTTACCCGCTTTAGGACCCCTCGGCGAAACCGGCCGCCCTCCCACGTACGGAAGGCGGCCGGTCTCGTCCGATTCGGACCCCGTGGATCCACCCGTCAGCTGCCGCACTTGTGGTCGGCGGTGTAGAGCTTGTGGTCCTTCGGGTCGGCGGGGTTGTAGCACACCTTGTACTTCTTCGCCGGATCGTACCAGGTGATCTCGTCCATCCTGCGGCTGTGCACGTTGTTCTGCCCGTCGACGAACGCAAAGGTCAGCGTGTGCCCCCCCTCGTTCTCGTCGCCGTTGAACCACGTGGCCGGCGTCGCCACGAACCCGACCGCCTCGGCCTCGGCGGTCTGGCGCCGGCGGGCCGCCTGGTTGTCGCGGAGCACGAAGAACACGATGCCGCCGGTGATGGCCGCCACCAGGCCCAGCACGATCACGTAGCTCTTCATCAGTCGCTGTCCTCCGTCATCTTCACCCGCGCCGAGTCGATGGCCTTGTCTACCGCCTTGAACAGCTCCGGCTCCTTCTGCTCTACCTCCGCCAGCAGCTGCTTGATGGGTTGCACCGACTGCCGCGACGCCAGCTCGCGCGTGGAGGCGGGAAGCACGTACCTGATGGAGGTGAACACCATCAACGTCTTCTCCTCCACCACCTCCAGCAAACCGCGGCCGTAAAGCCCCCGCTTCATCAGCCCGATGGCGCGCGCGGGGGGATCGTGCGAGTCCTGGCCGATGAACGCCGCGAGCACGCCATCCAGCTCGTTCTCCATCCCCGCCGCCTCCACCAGGTGCGCCTCCAGCGAGCCCCCGGGATAGCTGGCGGAGGCCGTGCCCCGCACCAGGTGCAGCTTCCGCGTCCTGATCAGCCCGAACAGCGCCTTGCCCTGTCGGATCTCCAGCCGGACGGCGCCCGCGCGCTGCAGCGTCCACACGGCCGCGTGCATGGCCTTTTCCATCAGCGTCTGCGAGTTGACGCGCACGCCGCTGGTGAGGATTTCCTCCTTGCTGGACAGCATCGACGCGTCGGGCACGAACTGGTCGCCGAAGAGCACCACCAGCTCGCTGGAGGAGAACGCGTTGGCAGCGGACGCAGGAGTAGCCTGGCTCACGTTTCGCTCCGGGTGTGGGATGTCATGGACGCGCGGCGCCGCGCTCGGTGATGCGGCCTTCCACGGCCGGGCTGATGGGCTGCCCGGCGGCGTACGCGGCGGCCAGGGCGTCGAACGCCATCAGCCGCAGGTCCGGCCCCGGCGGAATGCTCATGACCGCGCGGTTGTGAAAGGTGTACGTGTCGCCGCCACCCATCAGGTAGTCGGGAACCGCCACCACGTAGACGCGGTTGTCGTCCAGCGGCTCCCACGCGTCGCCGCGCCGGATGTCGACCGAGGTGACCCGCTGCCCAGGCGCGCGCGAGCGGTCATAGCTGAAGCGCATCCCGGAAACCTGCAGGAAGCTCCCCTCGCCCCGGCCGCCCGAAACGCCGCGCTCCAGCACGGCTTCCCGCAGGTCGCGCCCGCGCAGCCACACCAGCCCCACCCGCGTGGGAAAGCCGAAGGTGCGCGCCAGGTGCTCCCAGCGGATGTCGCCCTGGATTCTGTCGTCGATGCGGATGGCGCCGCCGTTCAGGATGCCGACGTCGGCGGGGATGTCGGGGTAGGCGCGGCGCATCACGTCGGCCAGCCAGTTGCCCCAGGCGCTTTCCTCGTTGCGCACCACCTCCTCCGACGCGTCCATCCGCGTGGCGGCGCGCCCGATCACCTGGTCGAAGAAGGGGATCTTGGCGCGCATGCTGTCGGCCCACTTCGCCTGCACCTGGCGCTGGTACGCGGGATCGACGGCCACCGTGGCGTCGAGCACGATGGAGTCCGCGCGCACGGCCGGCGCTCCGCCGCGGCGGCCCAGCACCACCTGCCAGATGCGGCGCGCGTTGCTGTCGCCCTTGGTGATGGCGGCGGTGCTGTCGGTGAGCGGATGGTGGATGAGGAAGTGCTCGT
This sequence comes from Longimicrobium sp., assembly GCF_036388275.1. Lineage (NCBI taxonomy): Bacteria > Pseudomonadati > Gemmatimonadota > Longimicrobiia > Longimicrobiales > Longimicrobiaceae > Longimicrobium > Longimicrobium sp. Next base: position 55,211 of record NZ_DASVSF010000083.1, on the reverse strand, counting down.
GCCCGCCCGCGATCCACACCAGCTTGGGGTGTGTGGCGCGCAGCGCGGCGATCTGCTGGTCCTGCCCCAGGTCCAGGTGCGTCAGCCCGATGATGGCCTCGGCCCCCTGCGACTCCAGCTCGCGGATCTGGCGCTCGGCGATGGCCACGTACGCGGTGTCCACGGACGCGTACTCGCGGGGCGCGTCCACAAAGGTGAGCGTAAAGATGCCCACGCGCATGCCGCCGGCGTCGATGATGGTGTCGGTGCCCAGGCGCCGGTCGGCCCCCGCGTCGCCGGTGTTCAGGCGGACGTTGGCGGCCAGCCAGGGAAAGCGCGACGCGTTGATGGCGCCGGCCAGCATGCCCGGGCGGCGCTCGTCGAACTCGTGGTTGCCCGGCACGACGATCATCGGCGCGCGGGCGTGAAGGAAGTTCAGCGCGTCGATCATCTGCAGCCCCGCGAAGTACCGACTTTCAATTGAGGGCGCGATGAAGTCGCCGGCGTGCAGCACGCGTACGGGCACGCCCGTCCTGCGACGCGCGGCCTCGGCGGCGGTCACCACGCGGCCCAGCCCGCCCACGCGCCCGCCCTCCACCGCGTCGATGCGGTAGACGTCGTTCACCTGGATGAAGGTGGCGGCGGGGCGAAACTCCTGGGCGTGCAGCGCGGGCGCGAGCAGGACGGCGGCAGCGAGCGCGCGAACGGTCGGTCTGCGGAAGATCATCGGGGCGGACGGGGTCGCGGGGCGTTGCGGATTCCGGGCGGCGGTGAGGATACGCGGAAGAACGGGGAAAACACAAGATCTCGCGCCGCCCCTCCCCGCACAACCGCGTGCGGAGAGGGAGAACGTCGATCGCACGCCGCACCTGCCGCAGCGCGATGTCATCCCGAACGAGCGGCCCCGTCGGAATCCTCCCCTGCGCCATCGCCCGCAGCTACTGAGGGATCCGCCACACCTTCAGGGCGTGCACCACGGTCCTGCCCACACGAGAACAGGCCAGTCCGCGCAGGCGGACTTCGTGTGGTTGTTGCAGCGAATTCATTCGCCCGGCAGAGCCGAGGCCTCGGGCTTGTGACCGCTGCCGCGCCCGGGCTGAAAGGCATCCGCGGCGAGATCCTTCGCCCCGCAGAGACTTGCGTACGGGCAGGTTCGGTGCGCCTGGGGCTGAATAGAAAAAGTCCAGTTCGTCCAAATCATAAACGGCGCCCGCGAGCCCTTTTCATCCCTCAGGGTCGGCCGGAGGACGGTGAAAGACTCAGGATGACAGCCCCGGGGTGAGAGCCCAACGTACGAAGGGCGGCCCCGTCGGAGCCGCCCTCGCGTCTGCTCATCCGCACCCGTCCGAAACGCCTACGCCGCCTCGCCCTCGCCCGCATGCGGCTCCTGTCCCGGGTAGTGGCGGCGCAGCGTATCCAGCCGCTCCATGTCCTCACGCCACACGGACTTGAGAATGGGGTGCCGCTCCATGTACACGCGAAGCCCGTCCACCAGCGCGTCGAGGTTCACGTCCACGAAGTCCTCGGCGAAGCTGGGAGCCTCGTCCGCGGGGTCCGGCGCCAGCGCCGACGTGGGCGCGTCGCCCAGCCACACCACGCGCCCGTCGGTGAACTGGATGCCCACGCGCTCGCCGTCGGTGGCGTAGCTCCGGGCGCCCTCCCACGGCATCACGTCGTGCACCTCGCGGCCGTCGGGGCCGGGGCGCGGCAGGTAGAAGCGGTCCGGAAGGCGAATCTCGCGTGCGGCAGCCATCACTGAAGCTACGGGCGGTGGGTTCAGGATGCGAAATGGGCGCCCGAAGGCGCCCATGGGGTCAAGCGACGAATCCGGCGGGCTCACGGCGGGCCGAAGGAGCGCCGGGCTGCGCCACGGTACCGTCGATGCCTTCCGGGTGAATGCGCTCCAGCTGCGCACGCACCTCCACGAAGCGCTGCGCCTGCGCCACCAGGCCGCGCCGCTCCAGGAACTCGTTCAGGTGGCCGAGCACCGAGCACAGCGCGTCGTACCGCTCTCCCACGCGCCGCAGCCGGCGGATCTCGCGCACCAGGCGCAGCACGGCGTCGGGGTGAAGGGCGGCGATGTAGCGCTGGTCGGCCTCGGCCAGGTCGCGCTCGCGCTCCACCACGTACGTCAGCTCGCCGTCGTCGTCGGGGGCGTGCACCACCACGCGCGCGCTTTCGCCCGTCTGGTAGTCCAGCACCACCTGCGGCTCCCACGGACCGGGCGTGGCATCGCAGGCGAGCGATTCGATCTGGAACAGCTCCTGGTCCGACGGCGGAGTGTGCTTGGCCATGGATGGGGGCAGGGAGTGCGGCGCGTCGCGCGCGCGAAGCCGGGGATGCGGCGGGGTATGGATCGGAAACGATGGAGACGACGGGCACCCTTCGCAAGCCCTTCGGGCTCGTTTCGGGACACAGATGGGTTCCGGAAGGAGGTGCTGCGACGTGCGGAACGCCCGCCCTACTCCGCGGCCGGTGCTGGCGCAGGCGCGTCCACCGGGCCGGCGCCCAGGCCCTTTTCCTCGGCGGCGATCTCCGGGCGCCGCTGGCGGAAGTAGCGCACGGCCTCCATCCCCAGCCCGCAGGTGAACGCCCAAGCGCCCCCCGTCGCGAATCCACCCAGCACGTCCGAGGGATAGTGCACGCCCAGGTACAGCCGCGAAGCCCCCACCAGCAGGATGACGAGGATGGCGATGGCGTAGGTGGCGATCCGCGTGGCGCGGGTGGGCATCAGCCGGCCCAGCAGGTAGCCCAGCGTGCCGTAGATCACGATGGACGTCATCGCGTGGCCTGACGGGAACGATGCGTTGCCCACGTGCGGGGTGCGCCAGGGAAAGACGTCGGGGCGCGGACGGTCGAAGAACTCCTTCATCGTCATGTTGATCAGCCCCGCCCCCAGCATCGACACCCACAGGAGCGCGGCGGACCACCGGTGGCGGTTCAGGAGCAGGAACGCCGTGGCCACCATCACCACCATCCACACCACCAGCCGGGCGCCCAGGGCGGTCACCTCCAGCATGAAGCTGTCGACCGCGGGCGACCCGTTGGCCGACATCCACCGGAGCACCGCCTCGTCCAGCCGCAGGGTGTGCCCCGCGACGACGGCGCGCGCCAGCTCGGCGAAGAGCACCGCGCCGATCAGCACGCACGACAGGCCGATGAACAGGAACGCGCCCACGGCGGCGTAAAAGCCCTCGACGTGGCGACCGATCCACCGCAGCAGCCCGAACAGCAGGTCGCGCAGGCCGTGGATGGGCCCGCGGCGCGGGTCGTTGCGGCGTTCCAGGGGGAGTGTGGGAGGGCGCGTGCTCATGCCGCGGCCCGGGCGCACGATCCATACCGGGGTTGCGATCGGGCGGGGTGGGGCGTACGCTCCCGCTCATGATCCAGGTAACCGACGTGGTGAAGGAGTTCGGAGGCCCGCTGGCGCGCTGGCGCGGCGAGGGGGTGCGCGCGCTGGATGGCGTGACGCTGCACGTGCCCCCCGGCGCGGCGGTGGGCATCGTGGGGCCCAACGGCGCCGGCAAGAGCACGCTGATCCGGCTGCTGCTGGGCTACCTGCACCCCAGCGGCGGCGGCGTGGAGATCGGCGGCATGCTGCCCCGCGACTACGCCGAGCGGCACGGGGTGGCGTACGTCCCCGACCGGGTGGAGATCCCCCGCTCGTGGACGGTGCGCCGGGCGCTGGAGGCCTTTGCCGCACTGGGCGAGGTAGAGGGTGCCCACGCGCGAATCGAGCGCGAGTTGGCGCGGCTGGGCTTGGCCGAGCTGGCGGGCCGCCGCGTGGCCGCGCTTTCCAAGGGCAACCTGCAGCGGCTGGCGCTGGCGCAGGCGCTGCTGGGCGACCGCAAGGTGATGATCCTGGACGAGGCCACGGACGGGCTGGATCCCGAGTGGGTAGCTCGGGTGCGCGAAATCGTCACGGCGTGGCGCGAGGCGGATCCCGAGCGCGTGCTGCTGTTCGCCTCGCACGACCTGGAAGAGGTGGAGCGCGTCGCCGACCAGGTGGTGGTGCTGCAGGCGGGGCGCGTGCGCGAGGTGATCGACCTCGCCGAGGGGCGCGGCCCCGTGCCGGCGTGGCGGCTGGAGGTGCACGACACCGAGTCCGCCCACCTGGTTTCGTCCGCGTTTCCCGGCGCGCTCCCCGTCCACGGGGAGGCGCACGCGTTCCGCGTGGAGGCGGGAAGCGCGCGCGACCTGAGCGCGCGGCTGCGACAGCTGCTGGACCGTGGGGGCGTCGTCCACGCGGTGACGCCCGAGCGGCTGTCGCTGCGCGAGCGGTTCCGCGGCCAGGGCGGCGGGCGGAAGAAGGGAGGCCGCGCATGATCCCCATCCTGCTGCGCGGAATGCTGCCGCGCCTGGCGATGGTAGCGCTGGCCGGGCTGCTGTTCTTTGCCCTGGAGCCCGGCTTCCATCGCCACGACGAGGTGCCCGGCGCCGAGCCCTCGCTCGACCTGGGTTACCTGGGAATCGCGGCCACGCTGGCCAACTACGCCGCGCTTTCCATGCTCATCCTGCTGGGCGGCTTCGTCTCCGGCGACCGGCGGTCCGGGTACTACCGGATGTTCTTTTCGCATCCCACGCGGCCGCTGTCGTTCTACGGGCTGCGCTGGCTGCTCGCGCTGGGCTTCTCCGTGCTGGCCGCGGCCGTGTTCCTGGTGGTGGGGCAGATGGTGGCGTGGGGCGGGTTCGAGGGCGGGTGGATCGGGCTGTACCTGGCGCTGCTGGCGGCCGTGGCGTACGGCGGCATGGTGGCTGTGCTGTCGGTGCTGCTCGTGCGGGGCGATGCCTGGGTGGCGCTGGTGCTGTACCTGGCCAACTACGTGTGGCTGCAGCTGGTCAGCTCGGGAGTGGAGCCGCTTCCGGGGGTGCTGGGCGACGTGGTGGGGCTGCTGCTTCCCCCGCAGCTGGCCCTTTCCGACGTGTACGACGGCATCCTGCGCGGCGAGATCGCATGGGGCGCCAGTGCGTTCGCCGGCGGTTACGGTCTGTTCTGGCTGATCGTGGCCGGCGTGCTGCTCAGGGCGCGCGAATGGCCTTGACGGGTCGTCCGGCCGCATGACCACCGCGGCCGACGCACGCTTCACGCAAAAGAATGTGCGCGCTGCCTGAGGCGCGCGTGCAGGTGAAGCCTCCCGCGGTTTGGGAGGCTTTCTGCCGTTGTTGCGGCGGGTTCACCCGCTCCCGCGCCCTCCGGAGACTCCCCATTACTCCTGTGGCGCCGCCGCACCCCGCCCGGGCACCGGGATTGCACCCGGCACCCCGCCACTCGCGGCAAACCGGCGCGCGTCGGTGATGAACGTTCCTCAGGGCATGGCCTGAATCACTTGATGGACGACGAGCAGGGAGCGGCGCCCGCATTCCACGCGGGAGAAACGCTGCGCCGCGTGGCGGAGCAGGCCCGCGCCGTCGCCGGCGCGCCGGGCGCGTTCATCGCGCGCGCCTTTCCTGGCGCGGACAAGGTGCAGGTGCTGGCGGCTTCGGGCGCCGGGCATCCGGCCGTCGGCGCGCGTGTGTCCGGAGACGAGGCGGCGGGGGCGTGGCAGGTGCCGCTGGAGGTGGACGGCCGCCGCCTGGGCGTGCTCAGCCTGGTGGGGGCGGCACCGCGGCCCGACCAGGAGGAAAGCCTGCGCACCCTCGCGTCCGCGGCGGGGCTGGCGCTCCTGGCCGAAGAGCTGGCGGGCGATGCAGCCCGCTGCCGCGAGTCCCTTCACGAAAACGAGCAGCGCTTCCGGCAGCTGGCCGAAGGCATTCGCGAAGTGTTCTGGATCAGCGACCCGGAGCTCACACGAATCATCTACATCAGCCCAGCCTACGAGGAGATCTGGCGCCGCTCGCGCGAAAGCCTGGTCCACGATCCCCGCTCATTCCTGGAAGCCGTGCATCCCGAGGACCGCCAGCGTGTGGAAACGGCGCTGGCGGGGATGGTCAACGGCGAGTACGACGTGGAGTACCGCATCGTCTGGCCCGACGGGCAGGTGCGCTGGGTGTGGGCGCGCGGCTACCCCGTGCGGCGGGAAAGCGGCGAGATGTACCGGGTGGTGGGCATCATCGAGGACACTACCGACTACAAGGAGGCCGAAGAGCGCAGCAGCCGGCTGCTGGCGCTGGAACAGGAAGCGCGCGCACGGCTGAACGCCATCCTGGAAAGCATCACCGACGCCTTCTTCCACCTGGACCGCGAGTGGCGGTTCACCTACATCAACCGCGGCACCCGCGAGGTCATCCGCACCGTCCTGGAGCGCGAGCCCGACGAGGTGGTGGGCGTGCCGTTCTGGGATGCCGTGCCCGAGTTCCGCGACACGCGCTTCGAGGACGAGTACCGCCGCGCCATGGAGACGCAGCAGCCGGCCCACTTCGAGGAGTTCGCACCCATGTTCGGCGTGTGGTTCGAGGTGCACGCCTATCCCTCGGCCGACGGGCTGTCCGTCTACTTTCGCGACGTTACCCAGCGCAAGCACACCGAGCAGGAGCTTCAGCGCTACGCCGACCAGCTCCACGCGCTGGCCCAGGCCGCGCTGGTCATCAACACCTCCGCGCCCGTGCACGACATGCTGCGCACGGTCACCGAGCAGGCGCGCCGGGTGGTGGGCGCACACCAGGCCGTCGCCAGCCTGTCGACCGACGTCACCTGGTCGCAGGCCATCAACGCCGTCTCCCTCTCCGACCGGTACGCCGAGTGGCGGGAGTACGACGCGGTGCCCGACGGCAGCGGCATCTACCGCCTGGTGGGCGAGGCCAACCGGTCGATGCGGATGACGCAGGACGAGCTGGAGTCGCACCCCGCGTGGAAGGCGTTCGGCGCCGAGGCGGGACGGCATCCGCCCATGCGCGGATGGCTGGCGGCACCCATGGTGGCGCGCGACGGCCGCAACCTGGGGCTGATCCAGCTTTCCGACCGCTACGAGGGCGACTTCACCGCGCAGGACGAGGCGGTGCTGCTGCAGCTGGCGCAGATGGCCTCCATCGCCCTCGAGAACACCCTGCTGTACGGCGAGGCCCAGACGGCGCGCACGGCGGCGGATTTCGCCAACCGGGCCAAAAGCCAGTTCCTGGCCAACATGAGCCACGAGATCCGCACCCCCATCAACGCCATCCTGGGCTACACCGACCTGCTGGAGATGGGCATCGGGGGGCCGCTGACCGACGACCAGAAGGGCAAGCTGGAGCGCGTGCGACTGAGCGGGCAGCACCTGCTGGGGCTGGTGAACGACGTGCTGGACCTGTCCAAGATCGAGGCGGGCCAGATGGAGGTGGAGCACGAACGCACCAGCGCGTCGTACGCCGTCGCCGAGGCCATCGCGCTGGTCACGCCGCAGGCCACCGACCGGGGGCTGAACCTGTCCAGCCAGTGCACCGTCTCGTCCGACGTGCAGTACGTGGGCGACGAAGACCGGGTGCGGCAGATCCTGGTGAACCTGCTGTCAAACGCGGTGAAGTTCACGGAAAGCGGCGGAAGCGTTTCCGTCACCTGCGGCTGCACGGCCCAGGCCGACGAAGAGGCCGACGTGGGGCGCGAGGGCCCGTGGGTGTACGTGCGCGTGGAAGACACGGGGATGGGCATCGCGCCCGAAAAACTGGGCGCCGTGTTCCAGCCCTTCGTGCAGGCCGAAGAGGGGCACACGCGCAAGCACGGCGGCACGGGGCTGGGATTGACCATCAGCCGCCGCTTCGCCCGGCTGATGGAGGGCGACCTGACGGTGCGCAGCACCCTGGGCCGGGGCTCGTGCTTTACGCTGTGGCTTCCCGCGGCGCGCGACGCCGCGGCCGGGGAAGCTGCCTCCACCGCGCACGACTGGCCGTCCCGGCCGGGGCAGGTGCCCGGGCTGGCCGACGTGGGGCACATCCTGGCCGCCAGCGCCGACGCCCTCGTGCGTGACATTGGCGCGCGGCTGCGCGGCGATCCCCGCGTTCCCGGCGCGCACGGGCTGGACCGGGCGCAGCTGGAGGACCACATGGCCACCTTCCTGCTCGACATCGGCAAGTCGCTGATTACGCTGGACGAGGGCGGGGGCGAGCCGGAGCTGATGCAGGACGGCTCCGACATCCAGCGGATGATCAGCGAGCGGCACGGCGACCAGCGGCGGCGGCTGGGGTGGAAGCCCGACGAGGTGCGCCGCCAGTTCGAGATCGTGCGCGACGAGGTCGACACGTTGATCCGCCGCGACATCGCCCAGCGCACCGACGCCGACATCGGCACGGCGTTGGGCATCGTGAAACGCCTGCTGGACGAGGCGGAGCGCGTGACCCTCACCCGGTTCCCGTGAGCGGATGAATCTGCCGCCAGCGCTCTATGCCGCTCCCTCTGTGAGCGAGTGAATCCGCCGCCATTACGCGCCAACCCGCCGAAGCACACGTGTCATCCCGACGGAGCGGCCCCACCGAACCTGCCTGTGCGCCGCGCCCCGCAGCGACCGAGGGATCCGCCACACAACCCTCGAAGGGCACCGACAGCCGAGGCGTGTACTCTCCGTGAGCCGGTGAACCCGCCGCATGCGGCGTCACCGGATGTGGCGGTTCTCCAGGCGCACGACTCCCCGTTCGCGGATCAGGAAGACGAACGGCCGGTCGCGCCCGCGGGCGATCCGCTTGATCTCCGGCCAGTTGTGGATCAGCGCCCGTGCGATGGAGCAGAAGTCGTCGAGGCTGTCCTTCAGGAAGAATGCGCCTGTCCCGAACTGCTCGATCAGTGCTCGCTCCGGGGCGCGGCGCAGGATGCGGCGGTCGCGGCTGACCAGGAACCACCCGTTCTCGCCCACGAACCTCAGCACCTCGGGATCCAGCACCCCGTCGCGCCCGAACTCGTCATACACGTGGGTGGTCCGCTCTCCCATATGCGTGCGCATGGCGGTGGCCAGCCGCTGCGGCATGTTCTCGTCGAAGAGAAACGTCAGGCCGCGCGGCTCTGCCATTCGCGGAACCGGAGAGCCGCCTGCACGTGTTCGGGTTCGATGTCGTACGTCCACGCGACGCGGTTCACGGCCCCCGCGCCAAAAGCCGGAAGCTCGGCGTCGTAGGCGGCGGCCAGCGACCGGGCCCTGATCCCCACCTGCTCCACGACGGGCGCGCCGAACGCCTTCATGGGGTCGACCACGATCCCCGCCGCCTTTCCCATCGGCCACCACCGCCGCGCGACGTCGTTCACGTCGAACTCGATCTGCTCCAGGTACGGCTTCACCAGCTGCGGCATGGCGTGCTGCCCGTGGCCCACCAGCTGGACCAGCGATTCCGAACCGTCCTCCTCGCGCAGCGATCCGTACAGGCTGCCCGGGTCCACGTACAGGTGGCGAAGCGCGAACGGGTGGTCGGTCGAGAACATTCGCGCCGCCACCCGGGCCGCCTCCTTGATCTGGTTCCAGGAGACCCCCGCCCGCTCGAACGCGCGGATGTACAGCAGTTCGATGAGCTCCACGAAGGTGATGGCCTTCTGGCCGTCGACCCGGGGCAGCTCGGTCCTGATCAGCGGCGGATGCGCCTTGTGCTGGTCGTTGCGGGTGCGCGAATACCCCCACGCCCAGCGGTTCACCGTGTCGGGGCGCTCGTTGAGCAGAGACGCCGCCTCGCTGGGCGTGTAGATTCCGGTTCCGATCTGCATGGGCGCCTCCTGCGTTCGGGACGGCCCGCCTTCCACAAATGGACATGCGGGCGAGGTCACAAGGCTAAGTCAATTCCTCAATAAACGCAAGGGTTTTCTTTCACAAAGCGCGTACTCCGTTCACGCCACATGTGGACATTCGCGTACCACCTGTGGCGGATGCTGTATGCCGCTCGTCTTGGCTCGCGAGCGCGACGTGCCCAGTGTGCGCGCCGGGGCTGGGCGCCTTGACACCCCGCCCCGCCCGCCGGTACACTCCCGCCCCTCATGCATTCCCGCACCGATCCCTCGCGCGAGTTCGAGGTCGTTCGCGACCCGCTCTGGAACACCATCCGGCTGGACGCCACGGCCGTCCGGATCATCGACACGCCCCAGTTCCAGCGGCTGCGCCACATCCGGCAGCTGGGCCTGGCGTACCTGGTGTATCCCGGCGCGGTGCACACGCGCTTCGACCACGCGCTGGGCGTGTACCACCTGGCCCGGATGGCGCTGACGTTCCTGGGCGACCGCGGCGAGCTGGGAAGCGTGGACCCGGTGGACTGCCGCCTGGCGCCGTACGCGGCGCTGCTTCACGACGTGGGGCACTACCCGTTCTCGCACGCGCTGGAGGAGCTCGGCGAAGAGCTGGTGAGCAGCGACCACGAGGAGCTGGCGGAGCGGTTCCTGTGCGCGGAGCCCATTCGCGGCACGCTCGAGGCGCTGGCCCCCGACGCCCCGGCCCGCATCGCCGACATGATCCGCGGCCGGTCGGAGTCGCCCCTGCAGGGGCTGGTGTCGGGGAGCCTGGACCTGGACAAGATCGAGTACCTTCGCCGCGACGCGCGCTTCTGCGGCGTTCCGTACGGCGAGGTAGACGTCGACCGGCTGCTGCACGCCATCGCCATCCTCCCCGATCCCCACACAGGGCTCGCCGAGGTGGGCATCCACGAAAAGGGGCTGTCCGCGCTGGAGTCGCTGCTCTTCTCCAAGTACCAGATGTTCCGCAACGTCTACTGGCACCACGCAGTCCGCTCGGCGACGGCGCTGTACAAGCGGCTGGTGCACGACGCGCTGCGGGGCGGCGTGATCGGGGCCGAGGAGCTGGTGGGCCAGTCCGACGAGCGGCTGATGACCATATTGGAGCTGCGCGCGGCGGACATGGACGATCCCGCGGCGCGGCGGGTGGCGGACCGGTGGATTCCCGCGGTACGGCGCCGCCGGCTTCCCAAGCGCGCACTGGAGCTGCCGGCGGAGGCGCTGCGGGGGATGGCGGGGGATACGTGGGTGGCGTCCGACGGGGAGCTGCGGAGCGCGCTGGAGGCCCGGCTGGCGGGCGAGCTGGGGCTCGACGAAGGATGTGTGCTGGTGGACTACCCCGAAAAGCCGCGGATGCTGGGGCTGGACCTGTTGCTGCTCCGCCGCTCCGGCGCGGTGCAGCGCCTGACGGAAAGCGGCCGCGCGGGGCTGATCGGCCTGCCGCAGGTGTCGCACGACCTTTACCTGAGCGCCCGGGCCTTTCGCGTGTTCACCATGGAGCGCCGGGAGATTGCCCCCGACCGCCTGATGCCGCTGCTGTCGATGGATGCCGAAGCCGCGCGTGCCCGCCTGGCCCGGCCGGAGCCGCTGCTGTGACGGAGGGACAGGCGCACGCGCTGGCGCGCGGCGGCGGCGAGCACCTGCTGATCGCCGAGGACGATGCGTCGGCCGCGCGCGTGCTGCGGATGATCCTGGAGCAGGCGGGATACCGGGTGAGCGTGGCGGCCGACGGCGAGACGGCCATCCGCTTCCTCGACGAGCAGGGCGCCCCCGACATGCTGCTGCTGGACTGGATGCTGCCGGGAGTTTCGGGGCTGGAGATCTGCCACTACGCCCGGCAGCGGTGGGACGCGCTTCGCCTGCCCGTGCTGATGGTGACGGCCAAGACCGATCCCGAAAGCGTGTACGCCGCCTTCGACGCGGGCGCCAGCGACTACGTGACGAAGCCCTTCCGCGGGGCCGAGCTGCGCGCCCGCATCCAGTCGCACCTGCGCACGCGGCGCCTGTGGGAAGAGCGGCAGCACATGGAGGAGCACCTGGCCGAGCGCGACAAGCTGTTCACGCTGGGGCTGCTGTCGGGAAGCGTGGCGCACGACCTGAACAACCCGCTGGCGGTGATCAGCGCGCATGCGCAGCTCCTTCAGCGCCGCGCGACGGACCCGCAGATGGCCGACCAGCTGCGCGAGATCGTGGACGCGGTGGATCGCTGCACCCACATCGTCGGCGACATGCTGAACTTCGCGCGGCGGCACCCGGCGGAGCGCTACCCGGTGGACGTGGGCTCGGTGGTGACGGCGACGCTGGGAATGCGCGAAAAGAAGCTGCGGACGACGGGCGTCGAGCTGCAGGTGCAGGTTCCCGACGACCTGCCGGCGGTCAGCGGCGACCGGCACCAGCTTCAGCAGGTGTTCCTGAACGTGGTAGTGAACGCCGAGCAGGCGTTGGCGGAGAGCGGGCGCACGCTGCGCGTCACCGCCCGGGCGGATCATCAGGCGGACCCCGCGGTGGTGCTGGAGTTCTGGAACGACGGGCCGCCCATTCCGGCCGACCAGCTTCCGCGCATCTTCGATCCCCTGTTCACCACCAAGCCGGGGGACGAGGGGACGGGGCTGGGGCTCTTCATCTGCCGCCGCATCGTTCGCGAGCACGGCGGGCGCCTGGACGTCAGCAGCGGCGACGAAGGCACGGCCTTTACGGTGCGTCTTCCTGCCCTGCTGGAGTAGGCGAGGGGATTCCGCGCACGTTTCGGCCTGGTGGGCCGTCGCGTCGGCTGTGCTTGGCCGCTCAGGGCTGGGGGGAAGAGATAGGGACGGCGCATCTGCGGCCAGGAGCGCGTCCGCACTGTGTGGCGGATCCCTCAGTCGCTGCAATTCGTAGTGTACGGGCAGGTTCTTCGGGGCCGCTCCATCGGGATGACATCCGGCGGCTTCGGCAGGTGCGGCGGGCGTGCAGGTGAAGCCCCGGGCGGGACGCGACAGCGGCCCGAGCCGGGGCTTTCCGCTTTCCAGCCGTGGATGTGGTGGAAATCAGGCCGCGGGGGACGCGGTCATGAAGCCGGGGAGGTCGCGCACCAGGCGCTGGGTGTCGACGGGCTTCACCAGGTAGGCGGCGCAGCCCGCGGCCAGGCACGCCTGCCGGTCGGCATCTTCGTCGCGGCCCGTGAGCGCGACGACGGGGATGTCCACCGTGGCGGGATTGGCCTTGAGGCGGCGGACCACGTCCAGCCCCGACATGTCGGGAAGCCCCATGTCCAGCAGCACCAGGTCCGGAGCGTGCTCGCCGGCCATGCGCAGCGCCTCGCCACCCATCCCCGCGCCCATCACCCGGTACCCCGCGTCTTCCAGCAGGATGGTGAAGGCGGTGCGGATGGCTTCGCTGTCCTCGACCAGAAGGATGCTCCGCTCGATCACCCCCCCGCGCCCCCCACGCCGCGGGGCGCTTCGCCCTCCGCCGGAACCGCCTCGGTGGAGGGAAGGGTGAAGAAGAAGCGACTGCCTTCGCCCAGCCCGCTTTCCACCCAGATGCGGCCGCCGTGCAGCTCCACGAAGCGCCGGGCGATGGAAAGGCCCAGCCCGGTGCCGTGGTGGATGCGCGCGCGCGACGAATCCACCTGCGCGAACTCGCGGAAGATCAGCTCGTGGTGCTCGGGCTCGATGCCGATTCCGTTGTCGGCCACCTCGATCTGCAGCCACCCCGGCTGCCCCGGCGCCGCCCGGGCCTGCACCTTCACCCACCCGCCCTCGGGGGTGAACTTGATGGCGTTGCCCATCAAGTTGCGCAGCACGTGCGCCACCTTGTCGCGGTCGGCCCACACGGGGGGGAGGCCCTCGCCCAGCTCCACGCTGAACGTGAGGTTCTTGCGGTCCAGCAGCGACTCGTTCATTCGGCGCACTTCGGCCACCATCTCGCGAAGCCCGAACTCGCCCGGGCGGATGTCGATGGTGGTGGCGGTGGAGCGCGCGTAGGTGAGGATTTCCTCGATCATCGCCAGCAGCTGCCGGCACGAGCCGATCATCGACTCGATGGCGTCGCGCTGCCGGGCGGAGATCTCCCCCAGCAGCCCGTCGCGCAGGATTTCGCCGTAGGTGACGATGGCGGTGAGGGGCGTGCGGAGCTCGTGCGAAACGTTGGTCAGGAACTGCGACTTGGCCACGTCCAGGTTGCGCAGCTCCAGCACGCTGCGCTCCAGCTCCTCCACCCGCGCCTCCATCTCCACTTCCGCGCTGGCGCCGTTGATGCCGTTGGCGCGCACCTGCACGACGATCGCGCCCGCCGGCTTTTCCGGGGGCGGCTCCACGACGCGAAACCCCTCGCGGGCCAGCACCTCGCGCAGGCGCTGCGCGGTGCCGGAATCGCCCTGAAGGTGAACGTGAAGGTGTTCCATGCCGATCGGCGCGGGTGGGAACTGATGCCAGGCCCGAATCTAGACCCCGCCTGACGCGGCTGCAAGGAGATCGTCGCCTTCCACCTGCGCCTCCAGCATCTGGCGCCGCTGCAGGGCGGCATACAGCCCTCCGGCGCGCAGCAGCTCGGCGTGCGTGCCGCGCTCCGCCAGCCGGCCGTCATCCAGCACCAGGATCAGGTCCGCGTCCATCACCGCCGCCACGCGGTGGCTGACGATTACGCTGGTGCGCCCCGCGAAAACCTGCTTCAGCCCGTCCAGGATCTCGTGCTCCGTGTGCGTGTCCACGGCCGAGAGCGCGTCGTCGAGCACCAGGATGGGCGCGTCGCGGGCCACGGCGCGGGCCAGTGCCGCGCGCTGCTTCTGCCCGCCCGACAGGTTTATCCCCCGCTCCCCTAGCACGGTCGCATATCCGCCGGGAAACTCAGACACCGTCTCGTCCAGCCGGGCCACGGCCGCCGCCGCGCGCACGCGGGCCAGGCGGCTGGCCTCATCGGCCTCGTCGAACCCCAGCGCCAGGTTTTCCTCGATGCTGGCCGAGAACAGAAAGGTATCCTGCGGCACCAGGGCCACGGCGTGCCGCAGCCGCGCCAGGGGCCAGCGGTCCACCGGCACGCCATCCACCGTCACCGCACCGCCGGTGGGGTCGAACAGGCGGGCCAGCAGCGACACCAGCGTGGATTTGCCCGAGCCGGTGGGCCCCACCACGGCCACGGTGGAGCCGGCCGGAACGAGGAAGCTGATGTCGCGAAGCACGTCGCGGTCGGCGCCGGGATAGCGGAACGACACGCCGCGGAACTCGATCTCGCCGCGGATGGACTCCGGCGCCGCGGCATCGGGGGCGTCGCGCACCCGCGGCTCGGCTCCGAGAACTTCCGAGACGCGGGCCATGGAGGCGGCGCCCCGCTGGAACAGGTTGGTCACCCACCCCAGGGCGATCATGGGCCAGGCGAGCTGCCCCAGGTACAGCACGAACAGCACGAAGTCGCCGATGGTGATGCGCCCGGCCAGGATGGCGCGCCCGCCCGCCAGCAGGGCGACGGCCATGGCCAGCCCGGCGAGCAGCCCCAGGCTGGGATAGAAGAGCCCCGACGTGCGCGCCAGCTCCACGTTGCGGCGCATCGCCTCGGCCGAAAGCTCGCGGAAGCGCGCGGACTGGGGCGCCTCCTGCCCATACGCCTTGACGATGCGCTGCCCGGCCAGGTTCTCCTGCGCCATCGTGGACAGCAGGCCGATCTGCTCCTGGATGCGGGTGAAGCGGTCGTGGATGATCCGCCCGAAGCCTACGGTCACCGGCGGCAGCAGGAGCATGGGGACCAGGGAGATGAAGGTCATCCACGGGTCGATCCACGCCATCCGCACCACGGCGATCACCCCGAAGACGAGCGTGTTGACCAGGTACATGTACGCCGGACCCGCCACCATCCGCACGGCCTGGATGTCGTTGGTCGCGCGCGACATGATCTCGCCCGTGGGGTGCCGGGCGTAGAACGACGCGTCCAGCGTCAGCAGGTGCGCGAAGAAGTCGTCGCGCAGGTCGGCCTCCACCCGGCGGCTGGTGCCGTTCAGGATGTCGCGCATCCAGAAGCGTCCCAGCCCCGTCAGCAGGGCCAGCCCCACCGAGATGGCGGCCCATCGCGCCACGTCGTTGCGGGTGGCGCCTGGCTCGCTGAGCGCGTCGACGCCGTGCTTGATGGCCTCCAGGCTGAGGGCGGCCACGCCGTTGGCGGCCACGACGGCCAGCAGCCCCAGCGCGATGGACAGGCGATAGCGCCGGAGGTAGGGAACGAGTGCCTTGAGCGCCTTCATGGACCATTGGGTACGGGCGTTGCCCTTGTAACCCGGCAATCGGGGGGCTGACGCGGAACCTGAGCTTAGGGTCGCCCTGGCCGAAACACAAGCAATGACCTGACGAAGGAGCCGTTTCATGACTCACAAGACACTCGCTGCCGCCCTGGCCCTGGCGCTGCCGCTGTCCTCCCTGTTGGTCGCCTGCGGCCAGGGAGAGGACACCTCCGAGCGCGCCGTGCTGGAGCGCCGAGCGCTGGAGCGCGACCTGAGCCTGGCCGCCATCACCCCCGACACCACCATCGAGGTGCGGGGCGAGGACGGCCCGCCGGTGGACTCGCTGGCCACGCCGCGGCCCCTGTCGTTCGCGGCGCCCGCCCCCGCGCCGCAGCCGGCCGGCCAGCCCGCGCCGGCCGCCGAGCGCAGCCAGCCCCGGAGCAGCGCAAAAGCCCCGGCGGAGCGAGGGTCCTCGGGCCCCAGCTACGTGACGCGCACGGCGCCCAGCGGCAGCACCTTCGGCGTGAGCTTCAACCAGCAGGTGAGCACGCGGACGATGGGCGTGGGCGACACCTTCACCGCCACGCTCTCCGAGTCGCTGACGGACAGCGAGGGGCGCACGGTGATCCCCGCGGGCGCCACGGTGCGCGGCCGGGTGACCCGGGCGCGCCCGTCGGGCAACGTGACACGCGGGACGGACCTGGCGGTGACCTTCACCTCCATCCGCCACAACGGGGAGACGTACCCCATCGACGTGACGGTGGTGGGTGAGCCCGGCGTGCAGCGGCGCAGCCGGCAGAGCGCCGGGCGCAAGGCGGCGACCATCGGCGGCGGCGCCGTCGTGGGCGGCGTGGCGGGCCGGGTGCTGGGCGGCGACCGGCGGAGCACGGTCCGTGGCGCCGTCGTCGGCGCGGCGGCGGGGACGGCGGTGGCCATCGGCGGCCAGGACATCGACGCGGTGATCCCCGCAGGCTCCTCGGCCACGGTGCGGCTGGATGCGCCGGTGCGCGTGCGGCGGGAACAGCGGTAACTACGCAATCACGGTCATGAAGGTCACGGCGGGGCAGACGCAGGTCCGGTCTGCCCCGCGCTCGTCGTTGCCCCTCCCCTCCCTTGACGCCCGAACAAAACCCGAATAGATTCCGTAGCAGGATGAGCGGGTCCGGCCGCGCGGTGGCGGCCGGTGCTACGAGAGCGTGGAGGGTAACCCGATGGTGGAGATCGACTTCAAGGCGCTTCAGGACTTCTTCGAGCCCGACGCCATCGAGTGGCGGGTGCAGACCGCAGGCGAAAAGAACGGCCGCGTGTGGGCCATCTGCGTTCCCTACGTCACCAACCGCGCCATCCAGGCCCGGCTGGACAACGTGGTGGGGCCGGAGAACTGGCGCAACGAGTTCGCCCCCGGCCCGGACGGCGGCGTGGTCTGCGGCCTTTCCGTGCGCGTGGGCGGCGAGTGGGTCACCAAGTACGACGGCGCCGAGAACACCGACGTCGAGGGCGTGAAGGGCGGCCTTTCCGGCGCCATGAAGCGCGCCGCCGTGCAGTGGGGCATCGGGCGCTACCTGTACACGCTCGACGAGACCTTCGCCCGCGTGCACGAGGGCGGCCGGTTCCGCGGCAAGACGCGCGATGGCTCGTCGTTCCGCTGGGACCCGCCCGAGCTTCCGGTGGACGTGCTTCCCGCCAGCACCCGCACATCCACACGCGCCGCGCCCCAGCCGGCACCCGCACCCGCGGGCGAGCACGAGGCCATGCTGGAGTTCGTGCGCACCGTGGGGCCGCGCGTGGGCGACACCGCCGAGATCCGCATGAACCGCAAGGCGCGCAACCTCAAGGAGTTCGTCCGCGAGAACTGGGCGGCGATCAAGGAACAGCCGCGCATCGCCCGCGCCGTGGTCGAGGCCATCGAAGCCGCCACGGGGACGCCGTTCGGGCAGGGCACGCTTGCCGAGCAGCGGCAGGCAGCTTAGGCGGTCGGCGGAAGCACGGAAACATCCCAAGGCAGGTCGGAGCGCTTCGGAGAGGGCCGTGCAGTCCCCGGCTGCCCTCTCCCCCCGGCCCCCTCTCCCGCAAGCGGGAGAGGGGGAGAACTGCACCACACTCTGGGCGCGCTCCAAACATCAACTCGCACTGAAGTAAGCCAGTCTGCGAAGGCAGACTTCTGTGGTCGTTGCAGCGACTTCAGTCGCCCGGGCGGAGCCGAGACCTGCACGCGGGTCGTACGCCCCGGAGCGCGCCTGTCATCCCGAGGAGCGGCCACGGGATCCCTGCCCCTACGCCCGTACTCCGCAGTGACCGAGGGATCTGCCACACACGCTGGGCGCGCCACACGGTCCTCCTCGCACGAGAACAAGCCAGTCTGCGAAGGCAGACTTCGTGTGTCTGTTGCAGCGACTTCAGTCGCCCGTGCAGAGCCGAGGCCTCCACGATCGTGACAGCCCGGGGAGCGTAGTTTCCGCCGCGGCATTCCGTTTGCCTCTTCCCGCCATCGCCAGCAAACACGCGGATCTTTTTCGGAAAGTCGACTCGGCCAGTCAGCCGGGGGGCTCACCCGTGCCCTCCGTTCCGACGTTCCCGCTCGACAGGCGCTGACGGTTCCCGTCGCGCCGCTCCGGCCGCTCCCATCTCCCTGCCACACGGTTGAATCCCCCGGGATCAACCGACCGGACACCCATGCCCGACGCCCTTCCCGCAGACCAGCTCGTCCCTGCTTCCGCGCCAGTTCCCAGCGCGCCGCCGCCCGATGACGCCGACGACGACGGCGTGAGCGGCCGGTGGCGCGAGATGGCGCAGGCCGCCGCCGGCGAGGTGCGCGAGCGGCTGGCCCACGTGCGCTTTCCCCAGCTGTCGCCCGGCGACCGCGAGCGGATCGCGCGGCGGCTACGCGAGGCGGTGGAGATGGCCCTGCGCGTTCCCGAGGGCCGGCCCGACGAGCTGGCGGCGGAGATCCGCACCCTGCGTGAGGCCAACCCGGACGTGTCGGCGACGGACCTGGCGTGGCGGCGCACCCGCGAGCGCGCCCGACGCGCCGCCGCGGCGGGCGCCGCGACCACCGTTCCCGCCCTGGTCCCGGGTGTGGGCACCGCCCTGGCCGCGCTGGGAATGGTGGCCGACTGGCACTTCGTCGCCGAGCAGCAGCGCGACCTGGGGCTGGAGATCGCCGCGTTGTACGGGGTGGAGCTGGCGGACCCCACCAGCGAGGTGCGCGGGCTGTTCCTGGCGTCCACCGGGCTGGCGCTGGGCGCGGCCCGCGCGGGCGACGCCGCGGCCAAGGCGGCGTCGGCGCAGGTGGCGCGGCGGTGGATGAGCCGCCTGGTTCCCGGCCTGGGCGCGGCGGTGGCCGGGGGACTGAACTACGTCAGCACGCTGGCGGTCGGGCGCACCGCCATCGCGCGGTTCTCGCACGAGGCAGGGGTGGAGGTGCGCGGCCTGTCACCCGCCGCCATGCACCCCGCGCTTCCCCGCCTGCGGCAGGCTACGGTGACGGCCATCCAGGCCGCCGCGCTCGGCGACGGCACCGTCCCCGTCTACACCCGCGAGCAGCGCGAAATCCTGGAGCACCTTTCCCAGGCCGAGCGCGAAGAGCTGCTGGACCTGGCCGTGCTGGGCGCCGCGGACGAAGGCGTGTCGTCCGAGGAAGAAGCGGTGCTGGCCCACATCGCCGGCGAGCTGGGCTTTGGCCCGGCGGAGCTGGACGAGGCGCTGCGGGGTGCGCGGGAGGGCGTGCAGTCCGTCCGCGGCCGCTTCACCCGGCTGGTCGGCCGCGCCGGGCGCGGCGGCGCCGACACCGCGCGCCATCTGTGGTCTCGCGCGCGGCGCCTTTCCAGCCGCGGAGAAAACGCCCATGGAGACTAATTCCCACTTCCTTCGTGCGCTTCCACGGCTAACGGCCACCATCGTCCAGGCGCCGCGCGCGGACTGGCTGCCTCGCTGGATCCGCTGAAAAGAAGGCCTCACGAAGAGCCGCAGAGACGCAGGAAGAGAAACGACAGAGGGGAGAACTGGATCAGCCCGGTTCTCCTCCTTTTTCTGGTTGGCGGTTGCTCTGTTGTCTCTCTCTGCGGCTCTGCGCCTCTGCGTGAGGCCCAACAAGTTGCTCCCCCGCGCCACACTCCGTACTTTGGTCCCCCCGTCGCTCGCGCGGCGGACTGCGACCACTCGCAACCTGAGGTGAGCGTTGGCGGACAACAGCTTCGACATCGTGGTGATCGGCGCCGGGCCGGGCGGCTATGTGGCCGCCATCAAGGCCGCGCAGCTCGGATACAAGACGGCGTGCGTCGAGGAGACGTTCCTGGGCGGGGTGTGCCTGAACATCGGCTGCATTCCCACCAAGGCCCTGCTGGAAAGCGCGGCCATGATCCAGCACCTGGCCCACGCCAAGGAATTCGGCGTCAACGTGGGCGAGATCAGGACCGACATGGCGCAGGCCGTCAAGCGCTCGCGCCAGGTTTCCGACCGGCTGACCAAGGGCGTGGCCGGCCTGTTCAAGAAGAACAAGGTCACGCACATCCCCGGGCGCGGCCGGCTGGCCGGCAAGGGCCAGGTGGAGGTCACGGCCAAGGACGGCGGCAAGCAGACGGTTTCCGCCAAGCACGTGATCATCGCCACCGGCAGCAAGCCGCGCGACCTGCCGTTCCTGAAGATCGACCACGACCGCGTCTGGGACTCCACGGACGCCATGATGGCCCAGGAGGCGCCCAGGACGCTGGCTGTGGTGGGTGCGGGCGCCATCGGCTGCGAGTTCGCCGACGTGTACGCGGCCTTCGGCACCCAGGTCACCATCATCGAAATGGCTGACCGGGTGCTGCCGCTGGAAGACCGCGACTGCTCGGCCGTGGTGGAAAAGAGCTACAAGAAGCGGGGGATGAACATCCTCACCAGCGTGTCGCTGCAGAAGGCCGAAATCGGCAAGAACGGCGTGACGCTCACCATCACCGACGCCAAGGGCGGCTCGCAGACGCTGGAAGCCGAGCGGGTGCTTTCGGCCATCGGCCGGGTGCCGCTGGTGGACGATCTGGGGCTGGAGAGGGCGGGCGTCAAGCTGACGGACCGCGGCTTCATCGGCATCGACCGGCAGATGCGCACCAACGTCGAGGGCATCTACGCCATCGGCGACGTGGCCGGGCCGCCGCTGCTGGCGCACAAGGGCTCGCACGAGGGCATCGCCTGCATCGAGGGCATCCACGGCGACCCGCACGCGGGAATCGACTACAACAACATCCCCAACTGCACCTACTGCCACCCAGAAGTCGCCTCCGTGGGGCTGACGGAGGAGCAGGCGCGCGAGAAGGGGCTCGACATCCAGGTGGGCAAGTTCCCCTGGATCGCCAACGGCCGCGCGCTCACCGCGGGCGACACGGACGGCTTCATCAAGGTGATCCGCGATACGAAGTACAGCGAGATCGTGGGCGCCCACATCGTGGGGCCGCACGCCACGGAGCTGATCGCCGAGTTCGTGGTGGGCCGGCACCTGGAGAGCACCGTCGAGGAGATGGACCGGGCGATGCACCCGCACCCTACCCTCTCCGAAGCCGTCGCCGAAGCGGCCCTCGCCGCCCTCGGCCACGCGCTGCACATCTAGCGCACGCGCCGCACCGATGAAGACGCCGAGGCCGGCTCCGGGATCACTCCGGAGCCGGCCTCGAAGCATTTGGCCGCGCGTCAGCCGCCAATCTGTCTACGTTGTGCACTTGTTCTGTCCCTCCGCACCCGCACAGGACTAGCCGATGACCGTCGCCGAGGCGATTGAGAGCTTCGTGTTCCACTGCAGGTATGAGAAGAACCTCAGCCCTCGGACGCTTGCTGCGTATGACACGGACCTAGCCCAGTTCGCCCGGGCGCTTCCGCCCCTGGCACTAGCCGATGTCGCGCTGGTGGGGAAGCTCGAACTCCGCGCCTACATACAGCAGCTGTTTGAGCCGTACAGCGAGAAGACAGTGAAGCGAAAAGTGGCGACACTCAAGGCGTTCTTCCGATGCCTAGAGCGCGAAGGAACAATATCCACTACGCCATTCCGTACGATGGACGTGAAGATCCGAGAGACGCGGCGTGTACCTCGTACCATCCCGCTCACTGAGGTGGAGCGCCTCTTCCGGTTCCTGTACGCGCAACGGGGCGTGGGCCCGGCGTCCTCCATGGATGACTTCATCTTGGCACGCGACACCGCCGTGTTAGAGGCAATCTTCGCCACCGGCGCGCGCGTCTCGGAGATCTGTCACCTCGAAGTGGGGGACGTAAATCTACGCGACGGCTGGATGCGCATTCTTGGAAAAGGCGGCAAAGAGCGCGTTGTGCAACTCTGCACTCCCCCGATCATCGCCGCGTTGGCCGCGTACCTCACCAGCCGGGATGCTGTATCGCCACGGGAGTCATACTTCTTCCTCAATCGCTGCGGCCGCCGCCTATCCGAGCAATCAGTGCGCGCCCTGCTGAAGCGTCACGCGATGCGGGCCGGCATAGAAATGCCAGTCCGTCCCCACCTGCTCCGCCACTCTGTCGCCACCCTGCTACTGGAGGAAGGGGTGGACATACGCCATATCCAACACCTGCTTGGCCACAGTTCTATTGCAACAACACAAATCTATACCCACGTCAATGCCCGGAATCAGCGCGAGGTGCTAGCGACAAAGCACCCGCGACGCCGATTACGTGTGGTAGCTGACCTATTCTGATCTGCTGTAACAGCTTAGCAACATCAAAGGCGATGTCAGAGGTGTTCCATGCAGCGATACCCGCCTTGTGTGCGGTTGCCGATGCTTAATGGTCAAGGCAGTTGTTAGGTCCGGATGCGGGTGGAGAAGTCGCGCCGAGTGATAAAGGCGCGAACACGCTCAGTGACGTCAAAGTAATGGCGGGCCTGTTCGAACTTCAGGTCAGTATCCAGCAATCCACACTTGTGGAGGAGGCGGTCGGACAAGCCTGGAAATACCCATCTGGCGGTAGCCGGCACCCGGTTAGGTACGGTGCGGTGGATAGCCCCGAGTATCCGCGTCGTGCAATTATCCGTAATTGTGTTGTAAAAAACGGGCCGCTCCTCAATAGCCCGCGCGGCGCCGACAAGCTCAAGAAAAAGTACGCGAGTGTCCTCAGGGGTGAGCCGCAGAGGATAGAGATGAACGCGATTGCGACCGGCAACAGCTCGCGCACCCATCATGTCTCGCTCCTCTGCGATCAAAATCATAAGCTCGTACGACCGTAGCGCCCCCTCCCAGAGCGAGTACTTCCTGCCTGCGACCTTACGTGCTTCAATGGAGATGCTGACGTACTCACCTCCTGAGATCTCGAAGGTTACAAAGGCGTGTGCCAAGCCTCGCCAGCGATCCCGAAACGGAATGACTGAATACCACACGCGCTGCAGCTGGTCTAGGGAGACAGTCCGTTCACGAAACCGCGGTGTGGGATCTCCCGGGGGGCGGTAGTGAAAGTCGCGCACGTTGCGCACGTGCACCACGCCTTCGCAAATCGTGACCCCTGGTATGGTGGCTTGATCTGGCCGCCACTGGCGATCATGCGAGGGACGCGCTGTAAGCCAACGGCGGAGGTAAGATGTCACCAGCACCGCCACGATAAGAGCAATCAATGACCACATCGAGAAGACACCAATCTTGGAGTTACCCTGGGACAGAATAGCAGCGCCTACGCGCGCGGGGCCCAGGTGGTCGCGGGCACTGGTATAGACGGGACACGCAGCCTACCAGACTAGCCGCACACGACTAGGTGCTTAACGTACCTCACTACAAAGAGAATGCCCAACCTTGTGACACAATGGCTCGGAACCGCAACTGCTCTGCGGACAGGGATTGACACATCTGTGGCTTTCTGGCTGGCAGCATGTTAGATTCTCCCTCTGAGAACGTCCTCTACATGCTCCGGGTGCTCTGTTCGATAACTACTGATTATTCGATGCAGATTTGTGTGCTTTGCCTGACGGACGATCCCTTCGATCCGCCCGGGCACGGGCGGCATGGCGGCTCCCATAGGGTTATGTTCGACATGGGACGTCATTTCGTCCGACGCGGCGCGACCATCACTTACGTCTGCCGCCGCAACTCTACGGACAAGGCAACGTTCGAGCAACTCGGTGCACGGTGCCGAATTCATCGCATTCCGGTCGGACCTCCCGAGCGCATGCCGTACTACGCTTGCGCCGGTCTGCTGGATGAGATGACTGAGGCGGTCGGGGCGACTATCGACCTTACTCCGGGGTCTTTCGACTGTCTGGTCTCCTACAACTGGCTCTCAGGAGAGGTGGCCGCGCGGCTCTGCCCACCTTCAATCAGCCACACCCATTATGTCCTGACCTTGGGGAGAGCAAAGCGGGCAAGCGGCGAATCCAAGGACAAGATCAGCGATTTTTGGCTGGCCTGCGAGGACAACGTGTTCGCGCATGCACGTTACGTCATTACCGGTTCCACGCGCGAGAGGCAGGACCTACTGAGCCTGTACCCCGCGGTGAACCCCGAGAAGATTTTCTGCATTCCGCCCGGAGTGGACCTGAATGTCTATGGCAGAAGACCTCGAAGCGCCGATCATCTTGTTCGCCGGGCGTCCGATCGTTTCAGCGAAGGGCCTAACGACGCTGGCTGACGCACTCCTCCTGCTGGAGGCGCTCCCAGACCTGCCCGCATACATCGTGTGGCTGATTGGGGGAAATGAGCAGGAACGCGCGTTCCTGCGCCAGTTCGCCGCTTGGCATCCAGGAATGCGGCGCCTCCAGCGCGCGGGGCGTTGTGTAGCTTGGGGACACGTGGAAGGAGACTCGCTGGCCGAGATCTACTCGCGTGGGCGGGTGCTGGTGATGCCTTCCCTTTACGAACCGTTTGGGCTGGTGGCCGTCGAGGCGATGGCGTGCGGATGCCCGGTGATCGCAACCCGCACTGGCGGCTTTCAGGACACGGTGGTGCCTGGACTTACGGGCGAGCTTGTCCCGGTCGACTCGCCTCAAGCGCTCGCAAACGCGTTGACGGGGTTCCTGCGTAGCCCGCAGAAGGCAGCTTGGCAGGGTGAAAACGGAGAGGTCTGGATCCGTCGGCGGTTTGACGCCTCTCTCGTATACGACCGCCTATACGAGGTGGTGACCCGCGGGACGGACCCGGGGGACCAGCTGTCCGCGCCGCCAGTAGAGCAGTGGCGTGGATTCGCCGTGGAGGAGGCGGTTCCCGCGTTCGAGGCCCTGCTCGGCAGGCGGATCGAGTGCTTCAGCAACAGCTCAGGGCGGAGCCAGACAGGTGCGAGGCTCATCGTCGGTGGGGACGCGCTGCACGCCAAGATCATTGCTGCGCGGCCGCCCCGGCTCACTACTATCTTTCCGCTCCCCCTTCGCCTTAATCCTCCTACGCGCTCTGCGGAAATCGTGGCGAGATACCGGATCCTAGACGCGTCCGGCCTTGCACCGCGGCTGGTGGCGTCCTGCAACAAGCGCGGATTGCTGGTGACCCAGTGGTGTAAGCCCGCCTGTGACGTAACGCTCGCGACCGGGATGGCGCTGATGAGGGAGTTCAGCGTATTCGGCGCGGGGGTGGCGGAGCCATCCGCAATCGGCCGCTACTTGGACGCGCTCCGCATCCTCGCACATCAAGGCAGCGAGGCTGCCCTAGGCACGCTGGATAACGCCTCGGCCCAAGTTAACGCGCCGCTCACTGGGGGGATCGCGCGGTTCCAAAGGACACATCCCCAAGCGGAACTGATGCGGATCGCCTTCCACGTTCGGCGCCGCACGTGGGCGCTGCCGACCGACGTCGCCGCCCGCGTGGAGGGGGTTGTCGAAACCTTTCTTCATGCTTGTCCCTTTATTGTAGCGCGGCCGGAGCTTTGCCACGGAAGCTTGAAGCCTATGCACGTGCTGCAGGGACCGTCGCGGCTTGTCACCTGCGACTTGGACACGGCCATGTTCGCGGTGGGGCCGATGGACCTGATCCACTGGCTGTACAGCGACGGCAGGCTCTTCGAACAGAGCCTGCCGTTCGCCTTGGTCCACCTCCGCAGGCTCATGCCCGAACAGCGCGATTTCGTGCTCGCCGCGACCTGGCTGCTGGTGTTCATCCTCCACCACCTGCTGGACCGGACGGTGAAGGGAGATGCCGAGCGGGTCGGCGACTACGCCCGGTACCTCGCGGGATGGCCGGAGGCGGTGTTCCGCAGCGGGCTTACTCGGTCACCAGCGCACGGAGACGGGTACGGACCTGCTTGAAGTGATACTCGAGCTTGCCTGGAAGCGGATCGTGGCCCCGATCGGCTGCTGCGCACGCCAGACGCTCCACCTCTACCCTCGCCTCGGCCGGGAGGATGGAGAGCAGCTCCTCATGCTCAAGTGAGCCCTCCCGCGCGCGCAGTGCAACGTTTATCGCGGGGAGCACGTGCCGCTGAGCAAGCCAGGGCGCCTTCGCGCCAAACCCACGCTCCTGCTCAGCGCGTACACGTACGCCCTGTAGGCTCCTACGGTCGTAGGACAGGACGCGATCCGGCTCGCCGAGCGCCTCAAAAAGCGTCGACAAATTCGCGTCCACCCGCCACAAGCGCCGGAAGGTCCCGTACTTCACCCCCAGCCGCGCCCCCTCCTCCAGGCTTAACCGAGCATCAGCCAAACGGCCGTGGAGGAGGTGAAGGAGCCCCCGGTTGAGGTGAAGTCGCACGCGGAGCACCTCCCGGCTGACCGTCGCGAGTTCGGCCTCGCACCGCTCTAAGTCCGCCTCCGCCTGCGGCAGATCGTCCAGGAGCAAGGCCAGATAGCCGCAGCTAATGAGGTACTTGACGGGGGTGTCCCTCCCCGCGGCGCCCAACGATATGCGATGCGCATCGCGCCAGAACGGCATCGCGCTAGGCGGATCCACGTAAAGGAGGGCATAGCCACGGTAGTCCAGCAGGCGTGCGGACTCGGCGGGGGTCAGGCGGCTGCCGCGCGTGCGCTCCACGTAGTCCAGGATCTCGTTTGCCCGGCTAAGGTCGCCGCTCTGGCGCGCGCAGAGGAAGAGCCGGAACAGGTTCTCCAAACGCTCTGGTCCGTCCTCGTTTGCCCGCGCGTACCGGGCCTCGGCCTCCTCGTGGTGGCGCGCGGCCGAAGTGAAGTCGTCCCGCTCCAAGTCGGAGAACCCTTGGAAGTACTCTAGCCGTGCCCGGCCCAATTCGTCGCCCAAGTGCCGCGCCAGCATGGTCCCCTCGGTGAAGAGCGGCTCGAACCCGTGCTGGCGCCCCACGCCGATACGTGCCAGCCGCGCCATGCACTCCAGGATCAAGGCGAAGGCGCGGTGCATCCGATCGGGGCGGTAGGACGCGGCGAGGGTGCGCGGCAGATGGCGCATGCCCTCGTCGATAGCCACCAGCCCGAACAGGTCTTCGCTCCCGGCAAGGTCGCCGAAGCGGTCGGGGTCCACCACGGCCAACTCTAGCAGCCGCGCCTGAAGCGCATCCCAGTGCTGGCCCTCCTCCGTCGCGCGCTCCGCCGCCTCGCCAGCCATCCGTTCGCACGCGGTCGCATCACCTGCGCAGTAGGCGAGCCTAGCGCGCGAAACCGGCGGCAGCCGCCCGCCTTCCGCATGCAGCAGCCCGCGCGAAAGCCGCTCTAACTGTGGCGTGTCGACCCTGTCGAGGAGTGCCGTGCGGATCAGATCGTGGGCGAACTCACCAACAACCTCGCCCTCCTCCCACGCGGTGCGAAGGATCTCCCAGCGGAAGAGCTCCCGCTCTAGCTGCACGTCCAAGAACCCTTCGTCGCCACCGCTAGCCATTGCGGCGGCTTTCAACGGGAAGGTTCGCCCCCACACGGCACCCGCGCCGAGAAAGTTGTCCAGCGCGGGATAGCCGACCTGAAGCTTGGTGATCAGGAGTGCCAGCCGGTTCCGGGTGGCACCCGTTAATGCTTGGGTGCTGATGCGCCTGCGGAACGCGTCCAAGTTTTCAATCGCGAATACCGCTCCTTCGCCGGGGCGGACCCGCTGGATCCACCCCTTCTGCTCCAAGAAGATGACTGCTTCCTTCAGCGCGAAGGGCGTGGACCCCACCTGCCCGATAATTAGATCAGCGAGCGGCGCGTCCAGCCCGTCAACCGTTGCACGCAGGAGCGCCCGCGCGTCCGCGGCACCTGGCGCGGGTAGATCCACCAGTCCACTGCCCAAGAATTCAAACACGGACTGAAGTGGGTCGGAGAGCGGCTCATGCGCGCTCAGCCCGCCTGATTCGATCAGCGGCCGGGAGGTCGCCACGAAGAGCACTCGCCCTCGCGAGCCGTGGCGGAGGAGTTGCAGCGCGCCTAGGAGCAGTTGCAGCCCCGAAGGTTGCAACTCGTGCAGGTCCTCCACCACAAGCACCACCGGCCGGTGCGTCGAGGCGAACGACAGCACAGCCATGAGCGTCTCGGCCAAGTCTTGGGGAACCGTTCCCGATGTGCCCCCCTCCCAAATCGCCAGCAGCAGCCCGGCCATCCGGTCAGCCGCGCGTTCGTGCAACCCCCCTTTTACCAGGAGTTGGCGCACCAGCGCGCCCGCAGCATCGGCTGGTTCAAAGGAAGGGAGGGAGAGCGCCGCCCTCGTAACCCGCCTAAAGATGCCGGACGCGTCCCGGAAAACCCCTCCCCGGACGGTGATCTCCAGAGGCCCTGCCGTCAGCCACCGCCGCCGCAGCCGTTGAATAAGGTGCGACTTTCCTGTCCCGGCTGCGCCGCGGATACCCACCAGCCCGATCCCGCCGTGTTGCAGCCACTGGTCCACCTGGTCGCAGACCGCCGCCGTCCGCAGCCGCTGCGAGGTCAGGTCAGTGGGGAAGAGCACCTGCTCTCCCACCAAGGCGGACCCGGTACAGTCCAAGGTGACCTTCCGCCGCCCGCCGCGCACGCCCACTTTGAAATCACACGCGTCCAGGCTTGCCCCAGGCTCCGGGTACGCCACGTACACGGTGCGGCACCGCTCGTTGGCCAACAGCGGTGGAAGGCACGTAGTGGAGTAGATGCTGAGCCGTCCGGCGTACGGGGGAGACGAGAGAATTCCGCAGTGCTCACCGGTCCGAAGGGGGGGGTCCCCCGCATCATAATCGGCAATGATGAAGAGCGGTTCGCCGGGCTCAAGCTTCACCACGGCCGCATTGAGTTCGGCATCCGTCGTGAAGAGGTCCGCGGAAAGACGCAGCGAAACCGCCGGTCGGCGGCGGACCGCCCCCGGCGCCAGAGCCGAACCAGGGGCTCGGACGGGCGTCGTGACCGCCGTGGCAGGCAGGTGGGCAGTGCTGTTCAGCGGAAGCGTCGTAAGCCGCAGCAAGCGGCGCCCGTCCACGAAGGCGCAGGAGAGCCGGTTGTTGAAGCAGAACGTTCGCATCTCGCGAATCACCCGCTCAGCAAAGCGGGTGTTCGTAACGAGGACTAGCTTGTTTACCTGCTGGTTACTGGCGAGGATGACGTGGCCGCCCACACGGTTCATGTTGATGCTGCCGCGGCCTGTGTGCTTGACCTCCACCCAGATGCGGAGCACTAGATTAAGATCGTCGCCGTTCTCCGTGTAGCCCGACTGGAAAATGTAAATCCCTTCGCCATCGCGTCCGCCATCGTGCTGAAATGCTGTGGGCTCAATGGTGATTCCCGAAGCAGCGTAGCAGCGGCTTAGCACGTCGACGGCAAAGCGCTCGAACTCCTGCCACCCCCACATGCGCAGGGCGCTAGCATCAGGGGGCGGATCGGCGGGCGAAGACATTATTGTATTGTCGGAAGTGGAGGCCACGGAGCGGCGCCATATAGCGGATAATCAGTAGTTATCACCGCAGATTCACGCCGGACCAAAATCTCCGGATTGTTGCCTTGAGACTGAGCATCCAACGGAGCGCGGCGCGCTCCAGAGCCGCCGTCAAGAAATCTGGACGATTAAATCATGCTTGCTGGGATGGGAGCCCCGACACGTCCGACGTGCAATGCGGGCAACGGATGGCAGCTAAATGAATGCTGGAGTAGCAGAACGGGCACTGCTTCTCGGCGGCGGCGGGCGGCGCTTCGGGCGGGCGGGTGCGCTGGTAGGCCTTGATGATCAGGAATACGGCGAAGGCGGTGATCAAGAACGCGATCACGTTGTTGATGAACAGGCCGTAGCTGATGATCGGCGCGCCGGCTTCCACCGCCGCCGCGCGGGTCGGGAACGCGCCGCGGCCCAGGTGCAGGTACAGCTCCGAGAAGTCGACGCCGCCGAGCACCAAGCCGATGGGCGGCATCAGCACGTCGTTCACGAACGACTGCACCACGCCCGTGAACGCGGCGCCGATGACGATCCCGACGGCCAGGTCCAGCACGTTGCCGCGGGTGATGAACTTCCGGAATTCGTCGACCATGAAATGCCCGGGGTGCGGGTGAGTGGGATGCGCGGCGGAATGGAGAGCTCGAGTCGCGCGTGATACAAGCATGGCGATCCATGGATTTCCAACGAGAAGCCGCGCAGCCAGTTTCGCCGCGCGGCTTTCGTATTCATGCACCTACGCTCCGGCCCCCCCGGTCCATGCGGGGAATCCGGCGCCGTCGTCATTGTTTCCGGTACACCCAGGTGGATCCGAGATCCACGACGGTCATCTGGTTGGCGGAAACGACTCCTCGGAACGTGCCGGTCAACGGGCCCGTAGCCGTAAACACCACCGTGTCGGCTCGTTGGATCACGGTGCCTGCCTCTTCGTAGCGCTCCGTGGTCACGCTGGCTCCGTCGGTCTCACGAAAGTCGATCGTGTACGTGTACGAGCTGTCACGCTGGATCGCCATTTCCGCCCCGGCGACTTCGACCTTGTACGTGGGCCCCTGCTCCATCCAGGGCGCAGGCAGGCTTGCGCCGTCCACGCTCTGCAGTGCGTAACGACCCGCGGCCGACATTCCCTTCGGCCCGGCTGGGTCACCGTTGCAACCGGCGAGGGCTGCCGCGAGCACCAGCGCGGCCACGCGGATCGTCTTCATCATCTTCGGTAGTGCAGTGCGCCTGTCCTACTGCTCGTCGGCGGTGGGGCCGTAGATGGAGGGCACCGGCACGTCCAGCAGGCGCAGGTACACGCTCAGCTGCCCGCGGTGGTGGATCATGTGGCTGAGGCAGAAGCTGCGCAGCACCGCCAGCCGGGGCATCGACAGGATCACATGGTCGCCGGCGCGCAGCGTCCAGCGATCGCCGAACGTGGACTCGTCTGCGTTCTGCAGCGCCTGGCGCGCCTCGGCCGCGTTGTCGTCGAAGCGGCGCATGATCTCCGCGGTCGTCGCGGGCGGCTCGGTGCGCGGGGCCCCGGCCACATCCAGCTCGTTCTGCCTGATTGTGGTCGTAACCCAGAACGGCATCTGGGTAAGGTGCGTGGCCAGCTGCCCCAGGCTGAACGACTTCGCGTGCGGCTTCCAGTCCAGGTGCTGCTCGGGCACGCGCTCCAGCACGCGGCGCGTGGTCTCCAGCTCGTGGTCCAGGTCGCCCAGCGCGAGCTGCTTCAGCGACGGGGCGGATGCGGTATCGGTCATCGACGGATCGGGCGGTGAGGGTGGCTCGGATCAAGACGCGGTCAGCCATCCAACCTGCCGAGCGCGTCCCCCGCTGACAAGACCCGCATCCACGCGGTCCGCCTCACCCTCCGCGCTGACTCGTGCCCGCGTCGCGCAGCACCGGCTCCAGCGCCTTCCACACCGTGCGCGCGAGGACGTGGTGCCCCTGCGCATTGGGATGGATGGCGTCGGCGATGTTCAGGTCGCGCTCCGTGGCCACGCCCTCCAGCAGAAAGGGGACGAGCGGAACGTCGTTCTCCTCGGCCAGGTCGGGATACACGCGGTTGAAGCGATCCACGT
The DNA here is from genome assembly GCF_036388275.1 of Longimicrobium sp. Classification (NCBI taxonomy): domain Bacteria; kingdom Pseudomonadati; phylum Gemmatimonadota; class Longimicrobiia; order Longimicrobiales; family Longimicrobiaceae; genus Longimicrobium; species Longimicrobium sp. The sequence goes on along the minus strand of NZ_DASVSF010000083.1, from coordinate 23,669 downwards.
AGGTGCGCCCCAGGTTGGGCGCGGCCAGCATCCCCACGAGCACGATGCGCGTGTTGGGCTTGGCGGCGCGCACGGTGTCGATGATCCCCTGGATGTTGGACCGCAGCGCGGTGACGGGCAGGCCATTGAGCATGTCGTTGGCACCTGTCTCGATCACCAGCACGTCGAAGGGCTGCTTCAGGAGCCAGCCGCGGACGCGCTGCAGGGCCCCGGCGCTGCGCTCGCCGCTCAAGCCTGCGTTCACCACCTCGAAGGGCAGCCCGGCGGAGTCGATCTTCTGCTGGATCAGCGCGGGATACGCCTGCTCGCGCTCCAGCCCGTAGCCGTCGGTAAGGCTGGTGCCCAGGAACATCACCACGCGCCGGTCGGCCGCCATGTCGTCCTCGGCCGAGCCGGCGGGGTTGGACGAACTTTCGGCGGAGCCGTTGCTTTCGGGGGCGCCGCACCCGACAATCAGGGCCGCCAGGGCCACCACCGGCCCGGCACGGCGCAGGGAAGACAGAATGCTCATCGCTGACAATCTCCAGAAAACGTACCGCAGCGGCGGACATCCGCTGGCGGCGCTCAAAAACGTAAACTTCACCGTGAATCCCGGCGAAACGGTGGCCATCGTGGGTCCATCCGGCAGCGGAAAGACCACGCTGCTGGGGCTGCTGGCCGGCCTGGACCGCCCAAGCGCCGGCCGCGTGCTGCTGGACGGCACCGACCTGGGCGCCCTTACCGAGGACGCGCGCGCCCGGCTGCGGCGCGAGAAGATCGGCTTCGTCTTCCAGTCGTTCCAGCTGATCGCCATGCTCACCGCCCGCGAGAACGTGGCCATTCCCCTGGACCTGGCGGGCGAGCGGGGAGGCGCCGCGCGCGCCGACGAGCTGCTGGAGCGCGTGGGGCTGGCCGGGCGCGGGCACCACTATCCCGCGCAGCTTTCCGGCGGCGAGCAGCAGCGCGTGGCCCTGGCCCGTGCCTTCATACACCGTCCGAGCATCCTGTTCGCCGACGAGCCCACGGGCAACCTCGATGCCGCCACGGGCGAGCGCATCATCCAGCTGATCCTGGAGCTGAACCGCGAGCGCGGCACCACCGTGGTGCTGGTGACGCACGACCCTGCCCTGGCCGGGCGGATGGGCCGCGTGGTGCGCCTGGCCGACGGTGCCGTGGTGAGCGACGAGCGGAGCGGCGCGTGAAGGCCCTCCGCCCGCAGGCCATCCGTCCGCTGTTCGCGCTGGCGTGGCGGGAAAGCCGCTTCGCCCGGCGCCGGCTGCTCCTCTTCCTTTCCTCCATCACGCTGGGCGTCGCCGCGCTCGTCGCCACGCAGTCGTTCGCGGCCAACCTGCTGGCCGGCGTCCGCGACCAGGCGCGCGCCCTCGTCGGGGCGGACGTCAGCCTGAGCAGCAACCGCGCGCTCGGGCCGAAGACCGAGGCGCTGCTGGATTCGCTGCGGCGCGCCCGGGTGCCCGTGGCGCGGGTGACCGCGTTTGCGTCGATGGCGCTCGTGGAGCGCACGGGCGCCGCGCGGCTGGCGCAGGTGCGCGCGGTGGAGCCGGGCTATCCGTACTACGGCGAGATCGTCACCGCGCCGGCGGACCGCTATCCCCAGCTGCAGTCGGGCCGCAATGTGCTGGTGGACCCCGCCATGCTCACCGCGCTCGACGCCCGCGTGGGCGACGTGCTGCGGCTGGGCGAGTCCGCCTTCACCATCATCGGCACGCTGGAAAAGGTGCCGGGCGCCGTGGGCGTGGGCGCGCTCTTCGCCCCGCGCGTCTACATCCCCGCCCGCTACCTGGCGGAAACCAGGCTCGTGCAGCCGGGCAGCCGGGTGGACTACGAGGCGTACGTGCGCCTTCCGAATCCCGCGGCGGCCGACCCGCTCGTCGAAGGACACCGCCCCATCTTTCGCGCGGAGCGGGTGAGCGCCAACACGGCCAGCGAGCAGCAGGCCGACATGGCCGAGGCGCTGGGCAACCTGGGCTCGTTCCTGGCGCTGATCGGCACCTTCGCGCTGCTGCTGGGCGGCATCGGCGTGGCGAGCGCGATGGGCGCGTACATGGCGCAGAAGCGCGACACCGTCGCCACGCTGCGCTGCCTGGGGGCCACCGCGCCGCAGGTGATCGTCATCTACCTGCTGCAGGCGGGGGCGATGGGGCTGATCGGCGCGGCGGCGGGTACGGCGATCGGCGTGTCGGTGCAGTGGGTGCTGCCGCGGCTGCTGGCCGACCTGCTCCCCGTGGACGTGGAGACCGCCGTCAGCCTGCCCGCGGTGGCGATGGGAATCGGCATCGGCGTGTGGGTGGCGGTGGCGTTCGCGCTGCTGCCGCTGCTGGGAACGCGACGGATCTCGCCCCTGGAGGCCATCCGCCGCCGCGTGGAAGCGGAGCCGACCCGCCGCGGGCGTGACCCGTGGACGTTCGGGGGATGGCTGCTGCTGGCGGCTAGCATCGTCGCGCTGGTGCTCTTCCAGGCCCAGGACGTCCGCACCGGGCTGGGCTTCGCGGCGGGGATCGCCCTCACCCTGGCCGCGCTGTGGCTGAGCGCCTGGGGGATGACGAAGCTGGCCCGCCGCGCGCCGACCCGCGCGCTCCCCTACCCCGTCCGCCAGGGCGTGGCGAACCTGTACCGCCCGGGGAACCAGACGGCCGTGGTCGTCCTCGCGCTCGGGTTCGGCGTGTGGCTGCTAGCGACCGTGTACCTGGTCCAGCGCAACCTGCTCGCGCCGCTCGCAATCAACGCGGAGAGCCAGGGCAACCTGCTGCTGTTCGACATCCAAGCAGACCAGGAGCAGGGCGTCACGAGCGAGCTGGGGCGGTCGGGAACGCGGGTGATGCAGCGCGCGCCCATCGTGCCCATGCGCATCCACGCCATCAACGGCGTCCCCGCGTCGCGCCTGGCCCCGGACGATCCCGATGCGGACGCGGAGGGCGCGCCGGAGCAGCGGCGTCCGCGCCAGGGCGAGCGCCGCGCGTCGTCCGACGGCGACCGGCCGGAGCGCTGGGCGGTGCGGCGCGAGTATCGATCGACCTTTCGCGACGACCTGATCCGCTCGGAGCAGGTGATGGAGGGGCGCTGGTGGAAGCCGGGGGCTGGCGGCGCGGATCGCAGCGGCGTGGCGGAGGTGTCCATGGACATCGCCGTGGCCGAGGACCTGAAGCTCGAGCTGGGCGACACCATCACCTGGGATGTGCAGGGCGTGCGTATCCCCACGCGCGTCACCTCCATCCGCGAAGTGGACTGGGGGCGGCTGGAACCAAACTTCTTCGCCGTCTTTCCCACGGCGGTGCTGCAGGGCGCCCCGCACACCTGGGTAATGCTGGCGCGCGCGCCGTCCGCGGATGCGCGCTCGGCCGTGCAGCGCGACGTGGTGCGGCGGTTCAGCAACGTGGCGGTGCTGGACCTTACGTCCATCCAGGCGGCCATCGACGAGGTGCTGGGGCGCGTGGCGGCGGTCATCCGCTTCCTGGCGGGCTTCAGCGTGGCGACGGGGTTCATCGTGCTGCTGGGCGCGGTGCTGGCGGGCCGGCTTCAGCGCATCCGCGAAAGCGTGCTGCTGCGGACGCTGGGCGCCACGCGCCGGCAGATCGCGGGCGTGCTGCTGGCGGAGTACCTTGCGCTGGGGCTGCTGGCCAGCGCCGCGGGAACGGTGCTGGCGATCGGCGCGGGGTGGGCGCTCGCGCGGTGGCTGTTCGAGACGGACTTCGCGGTGCCGGTGCTGCCGCTGCTCTGGCTCTCGCTGGGGGTGACGGCCATCTCCGCCACGGTGGGCATGCTGGCCAGCCGCGAGGTGTTCCGCCACACGCCGCTGGAGGCGCTGCGCGAGGAGTGATGGCGATGATCAACAACCTGAATCGTGAGATGCTGATCCCATGAAGCTTTCCGGAACCGTCCTGATCACCGGCGCCAGCGCGGGGATCGGCCAGGCGTGCGCGCGCGCGTTCGCGGCCGTCGGCGCGCGGCTGGTCCTTACCGCGCGTCGCTTCGAGCGCATCGAGCGCCTGGCCACGGAGCTGCGCGAGGAGCACGGCACCGAGTGCCACCTGCTGGAGCTGGACGTGCGCGACCGCGAGTCCGTCTTCGGCGTCATCGGTGGCCTGCCTTCGGAATGGGCGGAGATCGACGTGCTGGTGAACAACGCCGGCCTGGGCCGCGGCGTCGACAAGCTGCACGCGGCCGATCCGGACGGCTGGGACGAGATGGTGGATACCAACGTCAAGGGCCTGCTGTACGTTTCGCGGGCCGTCACGCCGGGGATGGTGCAGCGCAGGCGGGGGCACGTGATCAACCTGGGCTCCGTAGCCGGCCACGAGGTGTATCCCGGCGGCGCCGTCTACTGCGCCACCAAGCACGCCGTCGGGGCGATCACGAAGGGGATGCGGATGGACCTGCTGGGGACGGGCGTCCGCGTGAGCACGGTCGACCCGGGGATGGTGGAGACGGAGTTCAGCGTGGTGCGTTTCGGGGGCGATGCGGAGCGCGCGGCGAACGTGTATCGCGGCATGACCCCGCTGACCCCCGCCGACATCGCGGATACGGTCGTGTGGGTGGCGACGCGCCCGCCGCACGTGAACATCGACGAGATCATCATCAAGCCCACCGACCAGGCCAGCGCCACGCTCGTGGATCGGCCGGGTGCGAGGGCCTGAACGACGCACCCGCGGGCAGAGCTGAACCCCGTTTCACGCAGAGGTCGCAGAGGAAAAAGAGAGGACGCAGAGGGCAGCCCACCCCTCTGCGTCCTCTCTGTCTTCTCTGCGACCTCTGCGTGATCGCTTTTGGCCGTTTACGGAGTCGGCGAAGAGAGCAGCTTGGGGGCGGGAGCCATCAGGGTGCGCGGGTTGGCATAGGCGCGCTCCTGCAGCTCGGGGATGGTGGCGCCGGACACCAGGAACTTGCCCGTGCCCTCCACGATGCGGCGGCGCAGCAGCTCGGCTGCTCGGGTGCGATCTCGCCCGCGTCCAGCCGCTCGCGCACCAAGTCCAGCACCGGCAGGCTCTCGGCGGCCTGGCGGTATCGCTGCGCGGCAGGCAGCGCGCGGAAGAACACCACGCGGTCCCACACCGACACGATCAGCTCGCGCACGGCGGCGATCACGGGGGCGGCGCCCATCAGCTCGAACGTCTTGTCGCTCCCCGAATCGCACCCCACGACGCTCAGGCCGTTCGGCTGCACGCCGTGAAGGGTGGCGCAGGCGCCGTACAGCAGGTCCAGGCTGTCCAGCAGCGTCGCCAGGCGCGCGGGGGTGGAAAACCGCCGCGGCGCCTCGATCACCTGCACCACCAGCAGCGCCTGCCCACCGGCCTCGTCCCCGCGGCGAAGCGCGTCGAGCACGGGGATCCCGCCCTGCCCCAGCAGCTCCGAGAAGGCGGGCAGGTGCTGGGTGGCGAACCGCACCCGCTCCGCGAACGAAAACGCCTCCTGTGCACGGTTCTCCGCCGCGATCAGCAGCGACCAGGTGTCCGCCTGCTCCAGCGCCGTCACGCCCAGCGCCTCGGCCACCAGCCGCCCGGGACGGGTGAAGCGGCTGGCGCGCAGCCCGTAGTCGCGCAAAGCCCCAAGTAGGCGAGTCAGGAGCTCGCCGGGAACGGGTTCGCGCCGGTATCCCAGCCGCGCCACCTCCACCAGCGGCAGCTCCAGCCCGCTCTCGGACAACGCGCGGACCACCTGGTCTACTCCGTTGATCAGATCGGCTTTGCGCATGGACGAACCGCGTGGGAGGGATGCCGGGGGAGCCCTGAGAACGTACCGGGAAGGGCTGAAGTGCGAAAGTGCGAAAGAGAAGTGCGTGAGTGCGGAAGTGCGGAAGTAATGAGCCGCCACTCTCATCCTCCCGTTCCTCCTCCGTGTCCTCCGTGCCCTCCGTGTGAGGCTCTTCCGTGTCTTTCTCCACGTCCTCCGGGCCTCCGCGTGAGATGACCCGTACGCGGCGCGCGCCGTGCGTACACCCCGGGGCTCCCGCGCGCGAGGTAGCGGGTTGCAACGACGCGGCTTAAGTTGTCGGCGCTGTGCCCTCCGCCCCGAGCGGCGGAAGGGCTTACGGGCGCATCCGGCGGCGTGCGCCACCACGAGGGTGTACCATGGCAGATCTTCGCGAGTTCACAGGCCCCAACGCGGCCTACGTGCTCGAACAGTTCGAGCGTTTTCAGCACAATCCCCAGTCCGTGGACGAGGGGCTGCGCGGCTGGTTTGCGTCCATCGACCCCGCCCAGCTGCGGGAGATCGAAGCGCCCACCCCGGCCGGGACCGCCGCGCAGCCCGCCCAGGCGGATCTTGAAAAGGCGTTCGCCGCGCGCGCCCTGGCGCGCTCCATCCGGGCTCGCGGCCACACCGGCGCCCGGCTGAACCCGCTGGGCCCCGGCGCCGGCGCCGACCCCGTCCTGGACGCGGCCACGCACGGCCTGACCGACGACGACCTGGCGGCGCTCCCCGCGTCGGTGGTGTTCGGCCACCTGCCGGAGTCGCCCAACGCCCTGGCCGAAGTGCAGCGCCTGCGCTCCATCTACGCCGGGACCATCGGGTGGGAGTTCCTTCACCTTCCCAACCCCGACGAGCGCACCTGGATCCGCGAGGCCATCGAGTCGCGCCGCTACACCCAGCCGCTTCCCGCGGAACGCAAGCGCGCGCTGCTGGACCGGCTGTCGCAGGTGGAAGGGTTCGAGAAGTACCTTCATCGCGCCTTTTTCGGGCAGAAGCGCTTTTCCATCGAGGGAACCGACCTGATGGTTCCCATGCTGGACGAGATGGTGTCCGAGGCGGCGCGCGCGGGCGCCGGTGACGTGATGATCGGCATGGCGCACCGCGGCCGCCTGAACGTGCTGACGCACGTGCTGAACAAGCCGTACGCCATGATGCTGTCGGGCTTCGCGAGCGCGCAGGCCGCGCCCGCGCTGGATGCCTACCAGAACAGCGACGAGCCGTCGGGCGACGTGAAGTACCACATGGGGTGGACGGACGAGCGCCAGGTGGACGGACGCACCGTTCGCGTGTCCCTTTCGCCCAACCCCAGCCACCTGGAGTTCGTGGACCCCATCGTCGTGGGGATGGCGCGCGCGGCCCAGGACGACACCTCGGCCCCGGGCGTGCCCACCATCGACCATGGCCGCGCGGTGGCCGTGCTCATCCATGGCGACGCCGCGTTCCCCGGCCAGGGGGTGGTGCCCGAGACGCTGAACATGCAGTCGCTGCCCGGCTACACGGTGGGCGGCACCATCCACCTGATCGCCAACAACCAGGTGGGCTTCACCACCGACCCGCAGCAGGGCCGCAGCACCCGCTACGCCAGCGACCTGGCCAAGGGGTTCGAGATTCCCGTCGTGCACGTGAACGCCGACGACGCCGAGGCCTGCCTTGGGGTCGCCCGCTTCGCCCTGGCCTACCGCGCCCGCTGGGGCAAGGACATCGTCATCGACCTGGTGGGCTACCGCCGCTGGGGGCACAACGAGGGCGACGAGCCGCTCTTCACTCAGCCCGTGATGTACGGGGTGATCAAGGACCACCCCACCGCCCGCGAAGCGTTCGCAGCCCGCCTGGTGGAAGAGGGCGTGCTGACGCGCGACGAGGCCGACGCCTCGCTGAAGCGCGTGCTCGACGAGCTTTCGGCCACGCTGGAGGGGCTGGGCGGGGACGCGGGCGCGCACGGGCACGACCACCCCTCGCCCAACGGGCGGCAGGGCCCGCGCGAAACGGCGGTGCCGCGCGACCGGCTGCTGGAGTTGAACGCAGGGCTGGTAGGCCGGCCCGAGGGCTTTCAGGGCAACTCGCGCCTGGAGAAGGTGCTGCAGAAGCGTGCCGAGGCGGGGAGTGGCGAGCCGGTGATCGACTGGGGGCACGCCGAGGCGCTGGCGTTCGCGTCGCTGCTGGCCGAGGGCGTTCCCGTGCGCATGACGGGGCAGGACGTGGAGCGCGGCACCTTCAGCCATCGCCATGCGGTGCTGCGCGACGCGCGCACCGGCGAGCGGATGAACGTGTTCCACCTGCTCCCGCAGGCGCGCGCCTCGTTCGAAATCCACAACTCGCCGCTCTCGGAGATGGCGGTGGTGGGCTTCGAGTACGGCTACAGCGTGGGGCACCCGCAGTCGCTGGTGCTGTGGGAGGCGCAGTTCGGCGACTTCGTGAACGGCGCGCAGGTGATGATCGACCAGTACCTGGCCGCGTCCTACCAGAAGTGGCAGCAGCGGACGGGGCTGGTGCTGCTGCTGCCGCACGGCTACGAGGGCCAGGGGCCGGAGCACAGCAGCGCGCGCCTGGAGCGCTTTCTTCAGCTGTGCGCCGAGAACAACATGCGCGTGGCCAACTGCACCACCTCGGCCAACTACTTCCACCTGCTGCGCGGCCAGGCGGCGCTGCTGAATTCCGAGCCGCGGCCGCTGGTGGTGATGAGCCCCAAGAGCCTGCTGCGCCACGCGCTGGCGTCGTCGACCATCGACCAGCTGGCGACGGGCACCTTTCAGCCGGTGATTCCCGACGCCTCCGCCGCGGACCGCGCCGACTCCATCACCCGCCTGGTGCTGTGCTCGGGCAAGGTGTACGTCGATTTGGTCGGCGGCACCGAAGACCAGCGCAAGGAGCGCGCGGCCGTGGAAGGCATCGAGCGCGTCGCCATCGCCCGTGTCGAGGAGCTGTATCCCTTCCCGGGGCACGAGCTCGCCGAGGTGGTCGCCGGCTATCCCAATCTCCAGGAAGTCGTCTGGGTGCAGGAAGAGCCGCGCAACATGGGCGCGTGGAACTACATCGCGCCGCGGCTGCAATCCATTCTGGGCGAGCTGCCGCTGCGCTACGAGGGGCGCCCCGACCGCGCCAGCCCCGCCGAGGGGTACATGCACCGGCACCTGGCCGAGCAGCACCGCCTGGTCTTCGCCGCCCTTTCCGGCGCGCCGTCGGTGGATGGGGATGCTGCGATGGCGGATTCGGTGGGAGCCGGCCGGATGGCCGCGAGGTTCATCGGAAAGCGAAAGTAGGGGAAGGCTGATGGAGCTAACATCTGCTGCGGAGCAACAGCATGGCCGTTGAAATCCGGGTGCCGCCTCTGGGCGAGTCCGTCGTAGAGGCGACGGTGGGCCGGTGGACCAAGAAGGAAGGGGATCGCGTCGAAAAGGACGAGATCCTGGTGGAGCTTGAAACCGACAAGATCACCGTCGAGGTGGCGGCGCAGGCGGCCGGCGTCATCGCGAAGATCGTGAAGGCCGAGGGCGACACCGTGAGCGTCAACGAGCTGCTGGGCTCGCTGTCTGCTGCCGACGGAGCCACCCCGGCCGACGAAACGGGGCAGGCGGCGGCGCCGACTGACCAGAAGCCGCGGGCGCAGTCTGAGGCCGCGCCCGCGGCCGAAGGGGCCGGATCGGCGGATGCGCAGACGTCGCCCGCCGTCCGCTCGCTGGTGGCGGAGCACGGCCTGAACGTGGCCGAAATCCGTGGGAGCGGCCCCAACGGCCGCGTCACCAAGGAAGACGTGCTGGCGTTCATCGAGCGCGGCCGGGCCAAGTCGGCCGAGCCAGCGGCGGCTCCCGCGGCTCCGCCCGCACCCGCGTCCGCCCCGAAGCCCGCGGCCCCAGCCCCGGCCGCACAGCCCGGTGGCCGTGCGGAGACGCGCGAGCGCATGTCGCGGCGGCGCAAGACCATCGCGCGGCGGCTGGTGGAAGCGCAGCAGACCACGGCCAGCCTCACCACCTTCAACGAGGTAGACCTCAAGGTGGTGATGGAGCTGCGCAAGGCGCGGCAGGACGAGTTCGTGAAGAAGCACGGGGTGAAGCTGGGCTTCATGTCGTTCTTCACCAAGGCCGCCATCGGCGCGCTGAAGCAGTTTCCGCGGCTGAACGCCGAGATCCAGGGCGAGGAGATCGTCCTGAAGCACCACTACGACATCGGCATCGCGGTGGGCGCCGAAGAGGGGCTCGTGGTCCCCGTGGTGCGCGACGCCGACAAGCTGGGCTTCGCCGAGATCGAAAAGCGCATCGGCGACCTGGGCCAGCGCGCGCGCGACGGCAAGCTGACGCTGGACGAGTTGCAGGGTGGCACGTTCACCATCACCAACGGCGGCACGTTCGGCTCCATGCTGTCCACCCCCATCCTGAACCCGCCACAGGTGGGCATTCTTGGGATGCACAACATCGTGGAGCGGCCGATGGTGGTGAACGGGCAGATCGAGATCCGCCCGATCATGTACGTGGCGCTCACGTACGACCACCGCATCGTGGACGGCAGCGAAGCGGTGAGGTTCCTGGTGGCCATCAAGCGCATGCTGGAAGACCCCATCTCGATGCTGCTGGAGGGGTGAACGGCAGTGCGGTAGTGCGGTAGTGCGTGAGTGCGGTAGTGAACGTCACTCCGCTTCGTGAGGGTGGAGAGAGCCTGTCCCCGTGCGGGGGCAGGCTCTCTTTATCAGCTCCACCGAGCTGGCCGCATCTTCATCCCCCCGTGCAGTCGCCCGTCTCGCGCGCCAGCAGCGTATGGAAGTGGTGCGTGCCCACTTCGCGGCGCGGCGAGTAGCGGCCGCGGTGGTACAGGCGCGACCGCACGCCCTTCTGCACCGCTTCCACGACCTCCTCGTCCTCCATCTCCACGCGGTGAAGCCCGGCCCCGGCACCTGACTCGCGCCTGCTTTCGTCCCACACGTACGACAGGAACGAGACACGGGTGCGGTCGTGCCCCAGCGGCTGCACCAGGTTCACCGACAGCCCCCACGGATAGAAGTTCAGCATCACGTTGGGGAAGAGCCACCAGTAGTAGGCGGCCACCAGCGTGCCCTCGTCCGGATGGCCGGGCGGCAGGGTGAACGCCTCGTCGCGGTTCTTCGTGGTCCCCAGCTGCAGGTTGCACCAATCAAAGGTTTCCGTGCGATAGGTGGCGTAATCCAGCGTCTCCGACAGCGACGCGTGGATGAACGGGATGTGGAATTCCTCCAGGTAGTTGTCTACGTACAGCGCCCAGTTGGCGCGGATCAGGTAGTCGCGCGAGGTACCCGGGTCGAAGTGGAACTCGTCGAGCGGCAGAAATCCGCAGCGCTCGCGCACCGGTCCGATCCACTCGTCGAAGCCGCACGCGGGCTCGATCCCGGTGAACGCCAGCGGCCCCCAGTGCCGCAGGGGCAGGCCCGGAAGATTGTCGGCCAGGGATGGAAAGTTTTCGACGCCGTCGAACTCGGGCATGTGCGTCATGGTGCCATCCAGCGCGAACCGCCGGCCGTGGTAGCGGCAGCGCAGGTGCCGCGCGTGCGTCTCGCCCTCGCAGACGACGGTGCCGCGGTGCGTGCAGACGTTGCTCAGGCAGCGGGTCTGGCCGTCCTCGCCCGCGGCCAGCACCAGCGGCTCGTCCAGGCACCCCTCCAGCAGGGTGAACGGCAGCAGGTGCCCGGGCGCCTTTACCCGCTCCGCCCCTCGCACCATCTGCCAGCTGCGCGCGAACACCCTCTCCTTCTGCACCTGGTACCAGGCCGGCGACGAGTACACCTCGGCGGGCAGTGTCTGCGCGCGGTGGATTTCAGGGTGGATGGTGAACGGCTGCATGGGGGAGTGCGTCAGTGCGTGAGTGCGTGAGTGCCTCGATGGGGATTGAGGAAAGTAGGGGATGGGGCGCGATGGGCAAAGCTGCTCGGCCGCAATGGGCGGGTTCACCCGCTCCTGGATGGGTGCGCGGGGCCGATCTCGATCCTGTGGGCCCGGCTCTGCTGGGGCGAATGAATTCGCTGCAACAAACACACGAAGTCCGCCTTCGCGGACTGGCTTGTTCTCGTGGGAGGAGGACCGTGTGGCGCGCCCGGGCGGCGGGGGTCACCCGCTCCTCGGTCGGTTCGGATGGTGATGCAATCGTGCGGGCCGTGGCGGGTCGTGTTCGACCTGTCGCGCAGGCGATTCGAGGCCACGAACACCTCCGAACGTGAGGCTGGCGCTGGGGCATCGGGCGCGGCTACTATCGGGAGACTTCCCCACCCTGCGGCCGCGGTTTGGCCTCGCGGCATCATCGACACCAGACCCTTGTGACCCCCATCGCCGCACCTCCAGCCGACGGTACGAACGCCCTGAGCCCAGCCGGCCAGAGGCGCGGCCTGCTACGCGTTCTGGGCGTGACGTTCGGGCTGGCGGTGACCATTGGGAACACGATCGGCGCGGGAATCCTGCGTGCCCCCGGCGAGATCGCCGCGCAGCTGCCCTCCACCGGGCTGTACCTGGCCGTGTGGGTCGCGGGGGGACTGTACGCGCTGCTGGGCGCGGTTACGCTGGCGGAGCTGGGGGCCATGCTGCCGCGCTCCGGCGGCATGTACGTCTTCGCGCGGCACGCGCTGGGCCGCTACGCCGGGTTCCTGGTGGGGTGGAACGACTGGGCTGCCACCTGCGGCAGCGCCGCGGCCGTCGCGGTGGTCATCGGCGAGTACGCGGGGGCGCTGCTGCCCGCCCTGCAGGGGCGCGCGGTGCCCGTGGCCATGGGGGTGACGGTGGCGTTCGCGGCGCTGCAATGGCGGGGCGTGAGGATGGCGGGCGCGGCGCAGACGGTGACGAGCGCGGCCAAGGCGCTGGTGCTGCTGGCCATCGTGAGCGCCTGCTTCCTGCTCCCCGCCACCCGTCCCCTCGCGGCGGCGGTGCCGTCCGCCGTCCCCGCCGGGGGCGCGCTGCTCGTGGCGGTGATCGTCGCCATGCAGTCCGTGATCTACACGTACGATGGCTGGACAGGTGTCATCTACTTTTCCGGCGAGGTGCGCGATCCCGGGCGCGACATCCCGCGCGCCATGATCGGCGGCGTGCTTTCGATCACCGCCCTCTACCTGCTGCTGAACCTGGCGTACCTGTACGTGGTGCCCCTACGCGCGCTGGCCGGCGAGCCGCTGGCGGCGGGCGCGGCGGCCCGCGCGGTGCTGGGCCCGGCGGGCGACACGGCCATTCGCGTGGTGCTGATCGTGGCGCTGCTCAGCACCGTCAACGCGCTGGTGCTGATGGCGCCGCGGGTGCTGTACGCCATGAGCGCCGACGGCCTGGTGCCCGGGGGCGCATCCAGGGTCAACGAGGGCGGCACGCCCACGGGCGCGCTCGTCGCCAGCACCGCCGTTTCGCTGGCGTTCATCGCCACGGGAACCTTTTCGGCCATCATCGCCGTACTGTCTTTCTTCTTCGTGGCCAACTACGTCCTGGCCTTCGCCAGCGTGTTCGTCCTGCGGCGGCGCGAGCCCGGCATGCCGCGGCCCTATCGCGCCTGGGGCCACCCGTGGACCACCGGGCTGGCGATGCTCGGCTCGCTGGCCTTCCTGGCGGGGATGGCCGCGGGCGATCCGGGCACCAGCCTGTACGCGCTGGGGCTGCTGGCCGCCAGCTATCCCGTCTACCGCGCCCTGACCGCCCTGATTCCCAGACCCGCCCCATGACCGTTCTCGACGAAGCCCCCGCCCCCGTGGCGGACGCGCCCGCGCAGCCGCTGCACCCCCGCGTGGTCGCCCTGTGGCGCATCGGCGCGTTGCTGTGGTGGGCGTTCCTCACCGCCGCCGCTGTCGTCGCGACGTTCATTTTCGAGAAGTCGCCGTGGCTGGCCCTGCCCGTCGCCATCATCGGAGCGGCATGGGTGATCGTGGTGCCCCCCTTCCAGTACCGCCACTTCCGGTACCGGATGAGCGACGTGGACCTGCGCATCATGCACGGGTGGCTGTGGCGAAGCGTGAGCGTGGTGATGCACTCGCGCATCCAACACGTCGACACGCACCAGGGGCCGGTGGAGCGCATGCTGGGGCTGGCCACGGTCGTGGCGTACACGGCGGGAAGCGTGGGAGCCCGGGTGGCCATCCCCGGATTGGCCGCCTCCGAAGCCGACGTGCTGCGGGAGCGGCTGGCGGCGGTCAGCGGGACGGACGATGGCGTCTGATACCGCCGCGCTCGCCGGGTCGGACGCACGGCGGCTTCACCCGCTGACGTTCGGGTTCGCCTCGTTCAAGATCGCCCGCAACATGATCTGGCCCGCCCTGGCCGGCGGCTTCAGCATCGGCGGGCAGTTCGGCGGGTTCGTCCCGGTGTTCGTGGGTGTGCTGGCCGTACCGGCGCTGATCGGCGCGGCGCTCACCTACGCGCGCTACCGCTGGCTGCTGACGGGTGACGAGCTGCTGCTGCGCTCCGGCGTGCTGAACCGGCAGGACCGCGCGATTCCACTCGCCCGCGTGCAGAACGTGGAGGTGCGCCAGAGCCTGGTACAGCGCGTTTTCGGCGTGGCGGAGCTGCGCGTGGAGACGGCGGGCGCCGGCGCCGAGGCCGAGGCCGTGCTCTCCGTGCTCTCGCTGGCCGACGCGCAGTCCGTGCGCGCCGATCTGCTGGCCCGCCGCCGCGGCGTGCGCGCGGTCGAGTCCGTCGAAGCGGACGGGATCCCCGCGGTGATCGACCAGGAGCTGGCGGACGCGCCGCCGCTGGCCCGTCTCTCCACCGCCTACGTGCTGGCGGCGGGCGCCACGGCGAACGAGACGGGGGTGATCGCGGCCGCCATGGCCGGCCTTCTCCAGTTCGCCGACGACCTGCCGTCGCCGTTCCTGGACCAGGCGGTAGACCGGATCATGGTGGAAATGGGGGGCGGGTTCGCGGCCATCGCCGCCCTCGTCCTGGCGGCGATGCTGGTGTTCGGCTGGCTGATTTCCATCGTGGGCGCCGTCGTTCGCTACCACGGCTTCACCCTGTGGCGGGTGGGTGACGAGCTGCGCAAGCGCTACGGCCTGCTGACGGTGCACGAGGCCAGCATTCCCCTGAAGCGCGTGCAGGCGGTGCGCGTGGAAGAATCCATCATCCGGCGCGCCTTCGGGCTCGCCTCGCTGATGATCGAGACGGCCGGCGGCGCGCCCGGGCAGCGGGGCGGCGCGGAGGCGTTCGTCCCCATCGCACGCCGCGACGCGGTGGGGCCGCTGGTGGGCGGAATCTTCGGCGGGATGGACCTCGATGGGGTGCGGTTTGAGCCCGTGCACCCGCGGGCGCAGCGGAGGATCGTTCTGCGCTACCTGCGGACCCTGCTCATCCTGTGGGTGCCGTTCTGGGCCGCGCGGTGGCTGCAGGTGGAGCCGATGGGGTCGATGGCGCCCTGGATCGCCCTCCTGCTGCCGCTGCCGTGGGTCGCCGCGCGCCTGCAGTACCGCAGCCGGGGCTGGGCGTTGGCGCCTGGGTACGCGGTCGCACGCAGCGGCGTGCTCCGGCGGGTGACGTGGATCGTGCCGGACGCCAAGCTGCAGACGCTTCACCTGTCCGCGTCGCCCTTCCAGCGGCGGCTGGGACTCTCGACGCTGGTGCTGGACACCGCCGCGGGCGGGCGCGCCGCCGCCGTGATCGACCTGGGTGAGGAAACCGCGCGCGCGCTGCTGGAAACGCTCTCGGAGCGGATGGCGCACCGGCCGGTCTGCGCGCCGGTGCAGGTTGCAGAGGCGGATACACCCGCGATCGTGGAAGCAGGCGAACCCGCCGTGGCATCGCGGGAGTCCGGCGAGTGACCTGCGTCGTGCGGCGGTGCGGACTGTGCGGCTGGTGGGCGGGAGATGTCCAGACTTGCCGGTTTTACGTCCGCTTTGTAAGTTTAGGAAGCGCGTCGGATCACCACACCGATTCCTTCACGCACCCACGGAGGCAAGGATGAAGATCGCACCTTTAGGACGTGAGGCCACGATCGATGACCTCTACAAGGTCGAGGGCAAGGCGGAGCTCGTGGACGGGAGGATCGTCCTCATGAGCCCGACGGGAGGCGCGCACGGCCAGGCGGCCAAGAACATTCTCTTCAGCTTGACGGCGTACGAGCGGAGCATCGGAGGCGGGACGGCGTTCGGCGACGCCGTGGGTTTCATCTACTCTCCGCGCAGGTCGTTTTCGCCGGACGCCTCGTGGTACGTGGGTCCCGAGCCTACCGAGAAGATGCTCGATGGCGCGCCGCTCCTGGCCGTGGAGGTGCGCAGCCCGGAGGACTACGGCCCGGCCGCGGAGCGGCGAATGGCGGCGAAGCGTGCGGCCTACTTCGACTGTGGCACCCAGGTGGTGTGGGATGTCGACGGGCTGCGCGCGGAGGTGATCCGCGTCTATCGCGCCCCGGACCCGGAGAGCGCCGACGTCTACAAGCGCGGCGAGGTGGCCGACGCGGAGCCGGCGGTGCCCGGATGGCGGTTTCCCGTGGACGAGTTGTTCCTGTAGGAGCCGTAGAGAAGCGAACCTACACGGACGAGACCGGCTGCCGGCGCATGCCTCGGCCGTAGACGCGCTTCGGTGACTGTGTGGCGGATCCCTCGGTCGCTGCCGATTGCGGTGTGCGGGCCGGTTCGCCGTGGCCGCTCCGTCGGGATGACATCGCGTGCCGGGACGCATGGGCGAGGAGCCGAAGATACACGCAGAAAGGCCGGAGCGGCGGGGAGCCGGTCCGGCCTTTCATCATGCACCAGGGCCGCCCGGGGGGACGGCCCTGCACCCGCAGCAAATCAGGCGACGCGCGAAACGTTCTCGGCCGCCGGGCCCTTGGGACCGTCCACGATGTCGAACTCCACCGTCTCGCCTTCGGTCAGCGTCTTGAAGCCTTCCTGCTTGATGGCGGAGAAGTGAACGAACAGGTCCCTGCCGCCCTCGCGCTCGATGAAGCCAAAGCCCTTGGCATCATTGAACCACTTTACCTTCCCGGTCGAACGTTCCATCTCCTACTCCTGCTGCTGCGGTGAGAGCATGTACATGGCGCGGTGTGCGCCTGGGGTCCGCCGCCGGACCGTCCGGCGTGCGGCAATCGCTCCTGGGGGGGAGCGCATTCGGGTGCGGCATGAGCGCCGGCGCGGGCGCGCCGGGGCCAGGACTCCGTTTTGTGGGCGTGGGGTATTCCTGCGAACCAGGGCGCGGGAAGAAACCGGGAGTGTACAGCGCTCGCCAGCGGAGCCACGTGCGGAGGATGTGCCGTCGATGAACGCCTAAATAAGCGCGCCCCGTACGTTTGTCAAGAAAAACTTTCTCCGGCGCACACGAACGGCCGTTAGGGGACAATGGCCGGAAGGCGGATGTCGAGCCCCGAGCCGCCGGGCGCGCGGGCCGGCCGGCAGCGCACCTCGCCCCCCAGCTGCGCCACCAGCCACGCGACGATTCCCGGCCGCCAGCCGTCCTCGGCCGAGGGACGCGGGTGCGGGGCGGGCGCCCCCTCGCGCGGCGCCTCGCCGTCGTCGGCCACGGAAAGCACGATGCCGGGCCCGTGGGCGTCCAGGCGCAGCTCCACCAGGACGTGCCCGTGCGAGCGGCGCGCGGCGCCCGCCAGAAGGTGGCCCGTCAGCCGGGCCAGGAAGCTTTCGCGGCCGGGCACCACCGTGCCGGGGGGCAGGTCGGCCGTCATCCGCACCTCTACGGCGCGGGCGGTGGGCAGGAACCGGCGCACGGCACGCTCCACCGCGGCGCCGGGGTCGAACACCACCTCCGGAGAGAGCGCCGCGCCCCGCGTCACCTCCACCACGTCGCGCACCATCAGCCGCAGGTCCGCGCAGTCCTCGACGGCGCGGTCCAGCTCCCCCGCCGGCGCGCGCCCCATCCGCGCCTCGCCCGCGGCCAGGCGGGTGCGCTGCTCCAGGGCGAACAGCGCGTCCTGCAGGTCGTGCAGCAGCTCGGCCGACACCTGGCCAATGGCTTCCATGCGCTCGCGCACCGCCACCACGGGGCGGGCGCCATTGCCCTCCGGGCGGGGCGCGTCGGGGCTCACGCGGGCCTCGGCTCGGCAACCAGCCGCGGCGGGACGAGGGCCACGGCTCCGTCCGCCACGGGCGCGTCCGCCGGCTCCTCGGCCGGTGCGGCATCACCGGCGCGGAACTGCGCGGCCAGTCCGCTGAGCGTTCCCGCCGTCTCGGCCGTGCGGGCGCTGGTGGCGGCAAGCTGCTCCATGGCGCCGTGCTGGTGCCCCGCGGCGGCGGCGGCCAACCTGGCGCGGTCCTGCGCCGCGCCGGCGATCACGCGGATGCGCGACACGTCGCCGCGCAGCGCCTCCATGGCCCCGGCCTGCTGGTCGACGTCGGCGGTGATGCGGTCGATGAACTCCACCGTGCGCTCCAGCCCCTGGATGATGGACCCCAGCGACTCCGAACCCGCCCCCGCCACCGCGCCCACCCCGCCGATGCGCGCGCTTCCCGCGTGAAGCCGCCCGCGCACCTCGGCCAGCGCCGCCGACGTTTCTCCCACCACCCCCGCCACCTCGGCGGCGGAGGCCGCGGACTGCGCCGCGAGCTGCCGGACCTCGCCCGCCACCACGGCGAAGCCGCGCCCCTGCTCGCCCGCGCGCGCCGCCTCGATGGCCGCGTTCAGCGCCAGCAGGTTGGTCTGCTCGGCGATTTCCTGGATGGCCTCGACGAAGACGCTGACCCGCGCGCCCGCCGCCTCCAGCGCGTCAACCGCGCCGCCCAGCCGGCGGTAGTCGTCGCTCAATTCCACCAGCAGCCCGCCCGCCCGGTCCACCCGGCGCGCGTGCTCCTGGGCCTCGCCGCGCAGGCCGTGCGCGGTGTCGGCGGAGCGCGCCGCCTCGGCCCGGAGCTGGGCACTGGCGCCGGCGATGGCGGATACCGACTCTTCGCCGCGCGCCACCAGGGCCAGCTGCTGGTCGGCCTCTTCCGCCGCGGCCGACGTCGCCTCGCCGATCACCCGGGCGGCGTCCTGCACCCCGGCGGCGGTGGAGGCGAGGGTGTCGGAAAGGGAGGCGAGCGAGGCGGAGTGCTCCTGGATCTGGCGGACCATGTCGCCTACCGTCTGCGACATGGCGTTGACGGAAACCGACAGGAAGCCGATGTCGTCCAGGTAGCGGTCGGGAAGGCGGCCGGTGAAGTCGCCCTCCTGCGCCCGTGCCAGCGCCTTGCGCACGCGCTGCAGCCGGCGCGTGTAGGCCAGCGGTCCCTGCATGGCCAGCCAGCTGATGCAGAGCAGGAAAAAGGCTTCCACGGCGATCACCGCCCGGGCGGCGGCGGGCTGGTCCGCCATCCCCACCCACCGCGCGAGGGGATAGGCCACCAGCGACTGCAGCAGCAGCACGCGCGCGGCGACCGGCATTCCCAGCGCGTAGGCGCCGGTGGCGAACACCAGGAAGGGGAGCACCAGGTAGCCGTGCGTTCCCAGGAACGCCGCCAGCAGGGCGATCATGAGCGTGTCGGACGACAGCATGACCCAGAACTGCCAGGGAGCGAACCGGTTGCGCCACGCGGCGAGCACGGCGGCGCCGTTCAGGACGGCCGAGGTGCCCGCCAGGATGGCGGCTTCCGTCAGGGTGATCTCCAGCGCGCCGGTATAGTGTCCGACCGCGGCCAGGCCAAAGGAGATGCCCACCATGATCCAGCGCGTGCCGATGGCCTGGCGGTGGCGCTCGCGCAGCACCGTCCAGCGCTCGCGCGCAAAAAGCTCGTCGAAATCCAAGGAGGTCGTGCGCACGGGTACCACGGGGGCGGGGTCGCTGCGGGGTGCGCGCCCCCACCGTGGAGGGCGCCGCCGCCCGTCATTGTGCGTGCGGAGCCCTGTCGTGTCAAGAACGTGCCGCTTCAGTGGATGCGGCTTGGCGCAGCAGGTTCCACGCTTCGCGCACGTGCTCCTCCGTCGTCCCCAGGTTGCCGATGGCGAACCGCAGTGCCAGCCGGCCGTTCACCCGCGTGTGGCTGAGGTAGGCGCGTCCCGTGGCGTTCACGGCGGCCATGATGCGCTCGTTCAGGGCATCCACCTGCTCGTCGTTCATCCCGTGCGGGCGGTGGCGGAAGACGACCAGGCTCAGCGGCACGGGGGCCATCACCTCCCACCCTGGCTCCGCGCCGATCCACCCGGCCAGCCCCCGCGCCAGGCGGCAGTGCTCGCGGATGCGCTCCGCCATCCCCTCGGCGCCGAAGTAGCGCAGCACCATCCACAGCTTCAGCGCGCGGAACCGCTTGCCCAGCGCGGGGCCGTAGTCCATCAGGTTGGTGACGGACTCGCCCTCGGGAGTCAGCAGGTACTCGGGGACGACGGAAAAGGCGCGGCGGACGACGTCGGGGCGGCGCGTGTACAGCACGGAGCAGTCTACCGGAACGAACATCCACTTGTGCGGGTTCACCACCAGCGAGTCGGCCAGCTCGGCGCCGTCCAGCACGTGCCGCATCTCGGGGACCAGCGCGGCCGATCCGCCGTACGCGGCGTCCACGTGAAGCCACACGTCCAGCCGCCGGCACACCTCGGCGATGCGGCGGACGGGGTCGATGCTGCTGGTGGAGGTGGTTCCCGTGGTGGCGACCACGGCCAGGGGGCGGATTCCGGCCGCGCGGTCCTGCTCGATGGCGGCTTCCAGCGCGGCGGGGTCCATCCGGAACTCCCCGTCGGTGTCGATCTTCCGCGTTCCCTGCATCCCGATCCCCAGCGTGACCCCCGCCTTGTCGATGGACGAGTGCACCTCGCGCGAGGCGTACACGCGCAGCCGGGGAAGGTCGCGCCCGCTCAGCCCCTCTTCGCGCACGCCCAGCCCGGCGGCCTCGCGCGCGGCGGCCAGGGCGATGAGCGTGCTGATCGAGGCCGTGTCGTGAATGGTGCCGTGCAGTCCCTCGGGCAGCCCCATCAGCTGCCGCAGCCAGTCGAGTGTCCGTTCCTCCAGCTCCGTCTGGGCGGGGCCGGTGCGCCAGAGCATGGCGTTGGTGTTCAGCGCCGCCGTCAGCATCTCTCCCAAAATGCCGGGGCCGGAGCCGGTGATGGCGAAGTAGGCGAAGAAGGACGGGTGGTTCCAGTGGGTTACGCCGGGAACGATGACGTCGCGGAAGTCGCGCAGGATGTCTTCCACCGCCTCACCGTGCTGGGGCGCGGAGGGCGGCAGCTTGGCGGCGATTTCGCCCGGGCGCACCGGCGACAGCACGGGAAGGTCGCCGACGTTGGCCAGGTAGTCGGCCATCCAGTCCACGGCGGCGTGCGCGTGCCTGCGAAACTCCTCGGTCGGCATGTCGGCGCCGCGCGGGCGGGCTTGATCGGTCATCGGGCGTCCTGCGTGGATCGGGAGAGCGCGGGCCGTGGCCCGGGGTTCCACGCACAATCTCGGCTGGGGGGCGCGCCCGCAAGGCGCGCGGTGGACGGGAGGATGAAAAAAGGCTCTCCCCCTCACTCCGCGGCGGGCGCGGGGCGAGGGGGAGAGATGGGCGCGGGCGTCACGCGGCCTTCGCGAGCGGCCGGACGGGAGCGACGTCTTCCACGCGGCGCGGACCGCGGGGGTTGATGATGTCGTCGATGCTGAACGACGTGGCGGCACCGGTCGTCGGCGTGGTGGTCGGCGCGCCGGAGCGGTGGATGATCTGCCAGAGCAGGTGCGAAGCGATCGGGTTCATATCGTTCATCTCCGTTGGAGTCAGGATTCCAGGTGAGGCCGCCGGGGAAGTCCACCGGTCCGGCTCACGGAGATGAAGCTAAACGGGCGCACCGGGGTGTGCGTGGGTCAACTCACCCATCGTCCACCCACCCCGCGGGAACCTAAACCTGCAGATGCGCACCTGTCATCCCGACGGAGCGGCCACGCAAAACCTGCCCGTACGCCGTCGACGGCAGCGACCGAGGGATCCGCCACACATCGATCGAAGCGCCTCTGCCACCGCGGCGTGCCCCCACCAAGGGCCGGGTGCGGCGTGGACCGGGGCAGGGTCGCGGATGACGGCGGCGGTAGCACGACGGCAGTCCAGTCCGCGAAGGCGGACTTCGTGTGGTTGTTGCCGCGAATTCATTCGCCCGACGAAGCCGGGGCTCACACCACGGCTGCGGCTCCGCGACTCAGGCTCGCGTGTCGCTGCCGCGCCCAAGTTGAGGGACGCCCAGGCAAGATCCTTCGGCCCGCGAGGGGTGTGCTGCGGGACAGTGCGGTGCGCCTGGGCCTCAGGAGGACAGGCTATGGCGTTGCAAAGAGTTATGCCGATGCCCCACACTAGCTCCCTTCCCCCGCGCAGTTTGCGGGGGAAGGGCTGGGGATGGGGGGCGCCCGCCCGAGCACCGGGTCATCCTGACGCTCCCATCTCAGGGGTGTACCCCCCTCAGCGGCGGCGGTCCAGGCGGTTGCGGATGCGCGACACCAGCTCGGGCCCCACGATGGGCTTGCTGAGGTAGTCGTCGGCGCCGGCGGCAAAGACGCGGTAGATGGTTTCGCGGTCCGCGCGCGCCGTGAGAAAGAGGATGGGCACGTGCCGCCACGCCGGGTCGCTGCGCACCACGCGGCACAACTCGATGCCGTTCAGGTGGGGCATGTCCACGTCCAGCACCAGCAGGTCGGGCTTGATCCCGCGCAGTTCCGTCCAGAAGCGCAGCGGGTCGTTCAGGGTATGGACGCGAAAGCCCTGCGGCTCCAGCAGCGCGCGCAGCCCCTCGGTGATCGTGGAATCGTCGTCCACCGTGAGGATGGTGTGCGCCTCGGCGCCGGGGGCGGGCAGAACTTGGGCGAACGCGTCGGCGATGGCGCCGCGGGCAAGCGGCGGCTGCAGGATGAACCGCGCACCCATCTTCAGCGCACGCACGCGGTCCAGCAGCGTGTCTCTATCGGTATACGCCACCACCGGCACGCCGGGCGCCCGGCGCGTCACGCTGGAAAACGTGTCCCACTCCGCGTCCAGGCTCTCGGCGCGCAGGTCCAGGAACACCGCGTCGGGGCGCACGGCGAGGTTGGTGTCGCCCTCCGCCACGGTGACGCCCAGCCCGGCCAGCTCCGCGCGCGCCGTTTCGGCCAGCCCCCAGTCGCGGGCCATCACCCACACCACCGGCGGGTCGTTGCGGACCGGGGGAGCCGCGGCGGGGGCGGCCGGCGCGGAGGTGGGGCGCCGGTCCACCTCGTTCCTCAGGTCCGCGGCGATGCGGGCGAGCCGCGCCCCGTCCGCCGGGGCCGGCGAGGGATTGCGGAGCGCGTCCTCGGCCTCGCGGGCGCGCACGGAGCCGTGGTCCAGGCCAAAGGTGCCCAGCGCGCCGGCCAGCCGGTGCGCCTCACGCAGCGCCTCTTCGCGCAGCGGCTCGGAAAGCCGTCCCGCGCCCAGCGCCGCCGCGGCGCGCTCGAGCACGGCGATGCGCTCCAGGACGGGCGCGCGGGCCCGGCGCCACACCTGCGCGAGCGCGTCGCCCAGCCGCTCCGGGGCGCTCTCGGCCGGGCGCGGTGTCGAGACGGCCTCGCCCTCCGTCAGCGGCATCCCCAGCAGGGTGGCGACCGCGCGCAGCAGCTCGGAGCGGTCCACCGGGTGAAACAGGAGCTGGTCCACGTGAAGGTCGCGGACCAGGTGCCGCAGCTGCTCCTCGTTCACCGTGGACGCATCCAGCTCCATCGTGTAGACCAGGGGCACCGAAGCGGTCTTCGGATCGGCCCGCAGCCGGCGCACCACCGCATCGGCGGAAGGATCCTCGAGCGACGCATCCAGCACCACCAGCCGGGCCTCGTCGGAACGCACGGCATCCAGCGCCTCCTGCCCGGAAAACGCGGCCTGCACGACCACGTTGTCCAGGCGCTGGGCCAGCCAGGTGCCCAACTGGCCGGGGAGCCCGGCAATGAGAATTCCAGCCATCTTCACTGAACACGGGAACGAAGAACAATACGATACACGACACCGCTTGTATTAACGATTCCGCTCGCCCGGCGAAAGGCAACTGCATGGATCACGGTAGAGTAGACGCCAGGGCGAGGTTACAGCTTCGCCCTGGTCGCCCCTCTTCGAACCGGACGTGCGGATTTCCCGCATCCGGCTCACCCGGCAGGTTCACCGGTTGGCTATCGGAGAGTTGCGCGCATTGGCCTAC